>JAJUGN010000035.1 GCA_029265975.1 Clostridiales bacterium | reverse complement strand
GAAGAAAGCAAGTTGGTGTCGATAACGGTGAGGGTCCACCCGTTCCCATTCCGAACACGGAAGTTAAGCTCACTTGTGCCGACAATACTTGGCTGGAGACGGCCCGGGAAGATAGGTAGTCGCCAACACTAAAAAGCGGAGCGGACGAAAGTCCGCACCGCTTTTTTATTTACTGAACTAAGAAGGCATTCTGAATACAGGAATAAATAAAAAACTTATGCTGAAGCAGTGTTATAAATTTTTGACCTGCGGTTAAAAAATACTTATACTTGATATGAAACCGCTATTTCAACAGAGAATATTGATTTCTTCTGCCTTGGGAGTGATTATATGCATTATATCGGCGTGGATCTTGGCGGAACCAATATCGCGGCGGGAATAGTCGGAGATAAGGGCAAAATCCTCTTCAAAAGCTCCGTAAAAACGCCGCAGCGCGCGTCTCCTGAAGAAGTCGCTTCCGAGATAGCGGAGCTGTGCTTTGAAACTGTCGCTCGCGCCGGGCTCCAAATAGAGGATATCGCGGCCCTCGGCGCGGGGATTCCCGGGAGCGTGCGTCCGAATGAAGGTGTGGTCGAGCGCTGCGTAAACCTCGGTTTTATGGAAGTTCCGTTTGCAGCTTTGCTTGAAGAACGCATCGGAAAGCCCGTTAAGCTCGTAAACGATGCGAACGCCGCCGCGCTTGCCGAATATGCGTCGGGCGCGGGGTGCGGCTGCGAGAGCATGGTGATGCTTACTTTAGGGACGGGCATAGGCGGGGGGATAGTAATAAATAACCGCCTTTATTCCGGCATAAACCATGCCGCCGGCGAGATAGGCCATTTTGTCATTCTCCACGGCGGCGAGGAATGTAAATGCGGCAGGCGAGGCTGTTTTGAGGCTTATGCATCCGCCACCGCGCTCAAACGCCTTACCAGGGAGAAAATGAGGCAGTACCCGCACAGCCTCATGTGGAACATTGCGGGAAGCCTTGAGCTCGCCGGCGCCAGGACCGCTTTTGAAGCCGCAGAACAGAATGACAAGGCCGCCGCAGAGGTTATACGAAACTACACCGAGTACCTTGCATCGGGGATAACAAGCATCGTCAATATATTTCAGCCTGAGATACTCTGCATAGGCGGAGGACTCTCCGGGGAGGGGGAAAAACTGCTCCGGCCGGTAAGGGAGATACTCGACAGGGAGGACTTCGCCAGAAACAATAAAAAAAGGACCAGGCTTGTTACGGCTATGCTGGGCAACGACGCCGGCATAATCGGAGCCGCGCTTCTCCCCCTGTATGATAATTGAGTCTTAGAATTAAAACGGCGGATTATAGCGTGTTTTTTGTTTTATGTTACAGATGCGCTTTAATCCGCTGTTATTTTTTTGTCGATGAGTAAAATATTTACATAATTGGTGTCGAATGCTGTTGTTTTTTTACAGATATTTGCTTTTGACTTGCTAACAAATTGCATTTTATTATAATATTTAATTATGATAAATATAAGAAAAAGTTATAAACGCTTTTTGCAATAAAAAAGTACCCTTTTGCAGGCAAAAAGGTACTAAGCTGTTTTGATTTCAATTTCCGCTGCTGCCTGTGCCCCCAAGCCTCGGAGCCTCGGAATTGCAGTTGTCCGATTCGAGCACCGGGAGAAATATGCCCTGTACGACGCGTTCCCCGGCTTTTATGCGCACCGTGTTTTCTTCCCTGAGGTCCTGTATCTGGGGAACGGAAACGGTTTCGCCTGCTACGGTTATTTCCTTATACCCGGTGAGGCGGATTTCCGGTCGTAGATTTCTAAGCACAATTTTTATATTGCCCTCGTTGTCGGGGTTGTTGTAGAAGTCGCTGTCGATGATGCCGATGGTATTTGCCATCATGAGGTCGTTCTTCATTCCGGCAGAGCTGCGGACTACCAGCATAAGCATCTCGCCGCGGCACATATAGGTCTTGATGTCCGTTACGAACTCCGCTTTCCCGCCCGGAGGAAGGATTATGTCGTCCGTCGCGTAAAAATCGTAGCCTGCGGAGGTTTTTGAGCCGCGCAGGGGAAGGGAAGAGCAGATCTTGTCCCTGTTTTTCGGGTTTTCAACATGCTCGAAACCGCGTTTTTTCATAATGCACACTCCGGAAAATAAAAATTACAAATCACGGGGCTCCCACGGAAGCTCTACAAGCAAAGGCTCATGACCGATGGCGGGGAGGAGCTTCTCCAGAACGTCCGCGGTGCTGATCCTGAGAGTCGAGGTGTTGACGCAGGGGTGGCAGCGGATAAATTCCTCACGCACTACATCTCTGTCTATTGCCAGCTTTACCCGGCCCTGCCTGTCGTTCATAAGCCCGAGGATGCTGACCGAGCCGGGGGCGGTGCCCAATAGCTCCGACATATGCTTCTCGTCCCCGAAGGAGAGGCGCGAGCTCCCGACGAGCTTGGAAAAAACGCCGGTCCTGAAAGGCTTGAGCCCGGGCATCATAAGGAGGAAAAATTCGGTTTTCCGGCGGTTGCACAGAAAAAGATTTTTACATATGCTGACCCCTATAACCTTTTCTACCTCCATGCATTTTTCCACCGAATCTGCCGGGGAGTGTTCCGCACGCCGGAAAGGTATCGAGAGGCTCTCCAAAAGATCATAACAGCGCATTTCCCGCGCGTCCCTTTTTTCGGACGGTCTTCCGTCAAAAAGCGTTTTGTCGACAAAAAAGCGTTCCATGGCGCCTCGTAATAATAAAATATTTTGTGGAGTGATACTGGATGATTTTGCTGTCTATGCATGTTATGGAGGAAATAAACAGGTATTTGAATTACGGCTGGGAATGGAAGACAATCTGCAAGGTTATAAATTTCAAGCACGGCTACGATTTCGAAATATTTGAAATAGAGGAGCTTTTTTACCAAAATCTCGGAAAATACAGGGAATACAAAAAGCAGACAGAGCAGGGAGACGGCTTCAAATCCCTATGGCTCGGCAACAAGTAAAAGGCGGACCGGCAGGCTCTGCCCAGGTGTTATTATACATAATATGGTCTGTTTATGTCAAATTGAATTATCACGGATTATATTGACAATTGTTAGCATGGCAAGTAAAATATAGGCGGGGATGCGCTTTATCTGCCATATATTCGGACGGCTGCCGTATCCGCCTGAATATGATTGCTTATACGGAGATTTGCTGTGGACGGACCTAAAAAGTATAAAAAGCATTATAAAAGCGCTTTTGAACGATTGAGTTTTCAGAATAAATTAATAATGAACAGCATATCCGACTGTGTAGAGGAAAAAAAGCTCAATAAGCTGGCGGAACAAAAGCTTCTGGCGGATATTGCCGATATGCTTCTTGCCTGTCAGAACGGAAACGTGCCGGCAGATCAAATAATCGGGGACGATATAAACGCATTCTGCAATAAATACTGCGAGGGAGCGCCGCCGGAGAATGAACGTGAAAAAATGTTTTACTCAATTCGCAGAGTCTCGTCAATTTTTCTCTGCATAAGCACATACAATCTTTCCTACAGCCTCATGTCATTTAAAAGCGTATATTTAGCCGGAGTGCATCTGCTTCAAATCACGGCGGCAGTCCTCATGGCTATACTCTGTTCCTTTGGGCTCATATATAGGGGAGGGGAGTATATGTCAGTAAACATCTTTTTTTCAAAAAGCGCACCGTCTGCCGGCGCGGTTATAAAAATGATAATTTACAGCGCTGCGGTCATCGCAATCACAGCGGGTTATGTGACAGCTTTCGTTTTGAACCTCGGCACTCTTGTCAGAATGGGTCTTGATTCTTTAAGGGTAAACGTTCTCGCGTTTGCGCTGATATCGGCGGCGGTTTACTCGGCCGCCCTGCTAGGTGAGAGAGCCTCATCAAAACGCGCTTTTCTTGATTATGTTTCCAGATAATTAATACCATAACGGCAAGTGGAGAAATATTCCGTCTCAACTTGCCCTTTTTATTTTTTTCACGTTTTTGCGTCAAAATCGGAACAATAAAAATGTCTTATGCAGATTGACTGAAGAAAAGGGCCGGGATATAATATAAAATTGTAACGTGTATAGAAGTATCATTTTTTATTTTACATAATTTGAAAACGGGTTCCGGATAGATTTTTCTTTTAAGGGCTGAAAAAGGAAAACGCACTCCACTTTCGTGAAGTGCGTGGTCCGAGTGACTGGATTCGAACCAGCGGCCTCTTGAACCCCATTCAAGCGCGATACCAAACTTCGCCACACCCGGATAACTGAATATTCTGTTCCGCACGGCAAGCCGGCGTCCAAGAAAAAATTATAAGGCTTTTCTGGCGCTATGTCAAGGACTTATTTTGAAAAGAGCATCTATTTTTCTGGAGTGCCGATTTCGCATGTAAAAAAGATTGGTAAACTAATCTTAATATAGGGAGGTTATTTAATGACAACCGAGGCGCAAAAGAAACTTGAGGAAAAGACGAAGCGGATTTACACAACAATAAGGCTTGAGGAACCGGACAGAGTACCTATCCAGATCAACGGAAACATTTTTGCCGCGGTAGACGCAGGCTACACCGCCGCAGAAATAATCTACGACACCTCGCTTGAAAAAATGAAGGACGCGGCGATAAAATTCATGCGCAATTACGATCCGGACTTCATTTCTCCGAACGTCGGCTACGCCGGCGAGGGGCCTGCGATTGATATGATGATGCCCAAGTGCTGGCTCTGGGCGGGCATGCCAGACAGCAAAATTGACATAAACTCTCTCCAGCAGTTCATAGAATACCCGATACTGATGGATGACGAATACGACTTTTTCTTCTCCGACAGAACCGGATGGGCTATGAAAAAGTCCCTGCCAAGGGTGGCGAAGTACCTGGAGCCGCTCGCGAACATTTCCCTGCCTTTTTCGACGGGAGCGGCAAACATGATTATCGGGGAGTTTTCAAAGCCGGAGGTCAAGGAGATGATCCAGACGTTCTGGAAACTGAACGACTTCTACAACGAGCTCCGACCCAAGCAGGCAGCTATAAAAAAAGCCATCATGGATATGGGATACCCGGACTTCAGCTCTCCCGCGAACGCCTCGGTACCCTTTGACCAGTACTCGGACTTCCTGCGCGGCACTATACTCTCCCTATGCGATCTTTACGAGCGCACGGAGGAGGTCGAAAGATTCATAAATGAGCGCCAGCCGATTGAGCTTGCGAAAATCCGGGCCATGAACCGGGATGGAAAATACAACGGCAAGTTCGTTTACATGATGCTTCACAAGGGCGTAGACGGATTCATGGGCGACGAGCATTACGAGAAGTATTACTGGAAGCACCTGCAGGAGATAATATGCACCATAATCGAGTGCGGCATGATCCCGCATATATTCTACGAGGGAAAGTATTCATCACGCCTTGACTTCCTCGGCGACATTCCAAAGGGCAAGGCCGTCTACAAGTTCGAGGACACTCCGCCGGAGCTTGTAAAGAGAAAGCTCGGCGACAAGGTCTGCCTAACCGGCATGTTTCCCAATCAGCTCCTGGATTACGGAACGAAGGAGGATGTCGTGAAAGAGGTGAAGCGCATCATAGATATCTGCGCGCCCGGCGGAGGCTACATATTCCAGACCAACGCGAGCCTCTGCGGCAACTCAAAGAAGGAAAACGTCGTCGCCATGTTCGAGACGGTAAAGGAATACGGCAAATATTGAGTTATCTGAGTTTGCAAGCTTATAAGCGCAAAAGCGGGACGGATCCGTCCCGCTTTTGCGCGTCAAAAACCATTTTGCGCGCTAAAATCGCCTTTGCTTACGCTATAAAGCCGAAGGGGACTAAATCATCGGTACATAGTTTCAGAAAGAGGGCTGCCGTCACGAGAGCCGAGATAATCTACAACCTTTTTCCAGGCGGCTTTTGTGTCCTCAAACATTTTGTAATGACAAACCACGTTTTCCGAATAATATTCAAGCTCGTCATAAAGCCGGGCAAAGCCGCTGTTTCCGAAATAATCACAGAGCTTGGGAATTAAGAGGCCGAGATTACGCCGCATCTGCTTTACGGAGGCTTCGTAATCACTTCTGCGGGTGATATAAAGCAGCAGGGGCTTGTATCTGATCCAGCCTATACAGGCATTTAGAAATCTTTCGTCCGTTTCCGCGTTACCAGCTTTTACCGGCTTCAGGAACTGCGGCAGCGTTCCGCGAAGAAGGTGGGGATAGGACGCAAAACCGTCATGGAAGGTGTAGCATGGCACCTTCAAAACTTTGTGTTCGGAAAGGCATGTCCCGAAAAAGGTGTCCTCTCCCCTCGCTCCCGGCGGATTGTAAAAGGGAAACAGAGTCTTGTCTGTTTTGAGGTTTATCAGCAGGTTTGAGCCGGAAATGAATTTAACCCCGTCTTTTTCCGCCACCTCGCTAATCCTGCGGCTGCTTATTGTATCCCTGTCGGCGTATGTCACTCCTCCGTCACGCATTTTTTCCCTGATCGAATCCCAGTTTATAATATCGTTGCTCAGGGTTTCAATCAGAAGCTGAAAATCCTTTTCGTTCAGACGCTCGTCGAAATCCAGGCTGGGTATGGGCGAAACATAGCCGCAGTGGTGGCCTAAGGTGATATCCGCTTCGCCGATCGACTCCAGATGAGTGGACAGCACCTGCTGGCCCCTCCATGAGATGCCGTCGGGATTTTTGATGGCGGCAAGAGGGTATTCATCGTCATCCAAGTAAAGAAGATAGTCCATCCCGTTTTTTATGGCAAAATACATGATTGCGTTACGCTTTTTCGCGTAGCCGTCACCAAACAGGAGCGCGGCCTCGTATCTGCTGATAACGCCCGAACTCACCAGCATCGCCATTTCCCTTTTAGCCGTGGCGTTGCAGATAAAGAACGGGTAATCAAGCATTTCGAGTGTCCTGCTGTCAAGATTCCTGTAATCCTCGGGTCTTGTATTCTTGTAGTTAAGATCATAGGCGACAAAAATGTTGATATTGACGTTTTTGTTGTTGATGAGTCCGGATTCGTTCCAGTTTTCCGCGTATGTCCTCGCTATTACCGAGAAAATCTTCCTTCCTGTAGCAAAGCCTATTCCTATGTTTATCAATCTTTCCTCCATTTCCTTCACCTCTTGTCGTTTTTGTTCCCGAAAGCAGTCGGGTTCTTCGAAGATAACAGGCTAAATATATGGATAAAGCCCTTCGTTGATAAATGATGCAAGAGATTAGCCAATAATCGCCCCTTTCAAAAAATCAAAATAAAAGGTGGGCAGCCCAATAACAGGACTTCCCACCCAAGAAGACATATCTTGAAAACGGCCTAAGCCGCCCAACCGACGCACCGTATTACATTTTTTACAAAATCATAATACCATTAATAAGCAAATAATTCTTTAATATGCCGTTAATTTTTTGTAAACAAAGCACATGTTTTGCGGAAGAAAAAGTGTGATTGAGATCTAAGTTGAACAAATCGCGGCGGAAGCCTGATGCTTCCGCCGCGCGCTTATCTGATTTCAGCTCCAAGCTCGCTTTTCAAGACTTTCAGTATCTTCTCCATCAGCGGCGCAATGTCCGTGTCGGTCAGGCTCTGCTCGTCGGAGCAGAACTCAAGGGAGAAGGCGACGCTCTTTTTGCCGGAGGGGATCGGGGAGCCCTTGTAAACGTCGAACAGGCTGACCGCCCTGAGAGTTTTTCCGCCTCCGCTCCTGATATGCTTTTCAAGCGACGCCACCGTAACGTCGTCTCCGCAGACTAGGGCCAGATCCCGGTAGACCGAGGGGAAGCGGGAGAGCGGCTTGTAGGACGCTTCCGGCTGCCTTGCCTCCAGCATGAAGCCCAAATCGAGCTCGGCGGCGTAAACCGGCGTTTCTATTCCGTAGTTTTCCTGAACTTTGGGGTGTATCTGCCCGATTACACCGAGAACCCTGCCGCCGGCGCTGATTTCGGCGCAGCGTCCCGGGTGGAACGAGCAGTGGTCGCTCCTGAGGGCATATTCGGCGCCGGTTACCCTGAGAAAGCCCAGGACGGCCTCCACACAGCCCTTGAGAGAGTAGAAATCCTCCTTTGACCCGTAGGCTCCCATCACCAGCTTGACGCGCTCGTCGGGAAGCTCCGCGCCTTCCACCGGGATATAGACCCTCGATAGCTCATAAAGCCTTACGTCCTTATTGCGGTAGCTGAAGTTCCTTCCGAGGACCTCAAGCATGGGGGGGAGTCCGGTCGTCCGCATGAGCGAGGTGTCGTCGCCGAGGGGATTTAGTATTCTCAGACTGTTCCTAAGGGCGGAATCTCCGGGGAGCATTATTTTGTCGTAGTCCGAAGGACCGATGAAGGAATAGGTTAGTATCTCAGTGAAGCCTATACCCCTGCAAAGCTGGGAAAGGCTGCGCTCAATGGACTGCCGCTCGGTCAGCCCGCCCTGAACAGCCGCCCCCCTGAATGAGGTGGGCTCGATGACATTGTAGCCGTAAAAGCGGGCGACTTCCTCGGCGATGTCCGAATAGTGCTCGATGTCGGAGCGCCAGGACGGAACGGTTATGAGACCGTTTTCGACCGTAAAACCGAGGTCACTCAGGACTTTTACCATGAATTCTTCCTCGATTTCCGCGCCCAGCAGAGCGTTTATCCTGCCGGGAGTGAGAGGCAGCGTAACGGTTTTTATGTCTGCCGCTATGTCGTCGATAACGCCGTCGACCACATCGCCGGCATTCAGCATCTCCACAAGCTCGCAGGCGCGCTGTACGGCGGGGAGGGTGCCAAGCGGGTCCAGCCCCTTCTCGAAGCGTCCGGAGGCGTCTGTGCGCATCCCGAGAGCCGCGGCCGTCTTTCTGACGCTCACTCCGTTGAAGTTCGCGGACTCGAACACGACTGTCACAGTATTTTCGGTGATTTCGCTGTTGGCGCCGCCCATTACACCCGCGACGCCTATCGGGCGCTCCGCATCCGCGATTACGAGCATGTCGGGAGTGAGCTTCCGCAGGTTGCCGTCAAGGGTTTCCAGGGTCTCGCCATCCCTCGCGTTGCGGACGATTATTTTTTTGCCCTTCACGCAGGCGTAATCGAAGGCGTGCATCGGCTGGCCGTATTCCAGCATGACATAGTTCGTTATGTCGACAATGTTGTTGATGGGTCTTACGCCCGAGGCGCGGAGGCGCTGGCGCAGCCATTTCGGGGAGGGGGCGATCCTGATGTTCTTTACCACCCTCGCGGTATATCTGGGGCAGAGGGCGGCGTTTTCTATTTCTATGTCTATATAGTTCGTTATATCGTCGCCGGAGCCCATCACCTCGGGAGACGCGAGCCTGAGCTCCGTGCCGAAGGTAACGGCGCTCTCGCGCGCAAGCCCGATTATGCTGAAGCAGTCAGGGCGGTTGTTGGTTATCTCAAATTCTACGACCGTGTCGTCGAAGCCTATGACCTTTTTTATATCATCTCCGGGACTGCACTCCTCCTCAAGTATGAAAATGCCGTCTTCAGCGGCATAGGGGAAGTCGTGCCTGTCGAGTCCCAGCTCCTTCAGCGAGCAGAGCATGCCCTCGGACTCAACGCCCCTGAGCTTGCCTTTTTTTATTTTTATCCCGCCGGGAAGCGTTGAGCCGTGCAGGGCCGCCGGGACCAGATCGCCCGCCCTGACGTTCTGGGCGCCGGTGACTATCTGCAGGGGCGCCCCGAGCCCTGCGTCGACGCTGCATACCCAGAGATGGTCGGAGTCGGGGTGCCGCTCAATGGATATTACCCTGCCGACCACCACGTTTGAGATTTCGCTGCCGAGGACCTCATAGCCCTCCACCTTGGAGCCGGAAAGCGTCATGGCGTCGCAGTACTCCTTGTCCGACGCCTTTATGTCGGTAAATTCCGAAAGCCATTTTCTTGAAAGCTTCATTCTGCTACCTCCTTAAAACTGATTCAGGAAGCGCATGTCGTTTTCAAACAGCAGGCGCATATCGCTGATGTTGAAGCGGCGGAGAGTAAGTCTCTCGAGGCCTACGCCGAAAGCGAAGCCGGAGTATACGCTTGTGTCTATGCCGCAGCCCTCGAGAACCTTGGGGTGAACCATGCCAGCGCCGAGTATCTCTATCCAGCCCTCGCCCTTGCAGACGCGGCAGCCCGCGCCCTGGCACTCGAAGCACTGCATGTCTACCTCGCAGGAGGGCTCCGTAAAGGGGAAGTGGTGAGGCCTGAAGCGGGTCTTGGCATCCTTGCCGTAAAGGCGCTGGACAAGCGTATTGAGGGCGCCCTTCAGGTCGCCCATGGTAATGCCCTTGTCGACGACGAGCCCCTCGACCTGATGGAACATCGGCGAATGCGTCGCGTCGACCTCGTCCTTGCGGTAGACCCTGCCCGGCGCGATTACGCGTATCGGAGGTTTCTGGGTCTGCATTACGCGAACCTGGACGGGAGATGTCTGCGGCCTTAAGAGCACGGAGCTGTCTTCCCTGAAATAAAAGGTGTCCGACCATTCGCGGGCGGGATGACCCTCGGGGGCGTTGAGCTTGTCAAAGTTGTTTGCCGAGTATTCGACCTCCGGACCTTCAGCGACCGAATATCCCATGCCGGTGAATATGTCCACGACTTCCTCGAGCACGATGGACATCGGGTGCTTCTTCCCGACCGAGACCTTCGTTCCGGGTATCGTGACGTCGAGCTTTTCTTCCTCAAGCCTCCGGAGGAGCAGCTCCTCGGACAGCGCCTGAGCCTTTTTGGCGATCGCCTCCTCGATTTCGGAGCGCACCTGGTTCGCAAGCTGACCTATGACGGGCCTCTCCTCGGCAGAAAGGGAGCCCATCTGCTTCAGCACCGCGGTGAGGGAGCCTTTCTTGCCCAGGTAATTTACCCTTACGGCCTCAAGCGCCGAAGGGTCATCCGCGCTTTGAACCGCGGCAAGAGAGGAATTCTTGATATCCTCCAATATTTTTTTCAAGGTATTACATCCTTTCGTTGGTAATAAAAAAAGCCTTCAGCCCTGAAAGGGACGAAAGACTCCGTGGTACCACCCTGATTCGGCAATACGGATAAAAAACAAGTCCGTATATGAACCGCACTCTGCTGCCTTTATCGGGGCAAACCGCCGGGGATTGGCCGGAGCTCACGGGCGAACCAAGCATGCATCCGGCAGGGCGCTTTCAGCCTCGGCAGCCCCTCTCTCAGGCCTTATAAACACGCTATTTTCCCGATCGTCGCATAAATATTGTAAACTTTTTGAATTGTATCACAGGAAAGGCGATAAGACAAGATAAAATTTGACTAATCGACGCTTTTGCCTTATAATAATCCCATAAAAAAATCAAGGGCTTTTGGTCGATGGAAGTTACAGAAATTACAAGAGAAGCTCTTTCGGGCTTTCTGCCGAAAAGAAGGCCCGAAAGCCATAAGGGCGACTACGGAAAAGCGCTCCTGATATGCGGCAGCGTTGGTTTTACCGGCGCGGCCTTTTTTGCGGCCGAGGCGGCCGTCCGGAGCGGCGCGGGGCTTGTTTTTCTCGGAGTCCCCCGCGACATATACACCGTCGCCGCCGTGAAGTGCAACGAGGCTATGCCGTTTCCGCTGCCGTCCGATGAAAATGGCTGCCTTTCCGCCGAGGCGGAGGCCCCGATACTCGAAAGGCTCGGAAAATGCGACGTCTGTCTTGCCGGACCCGGTCTCGGGCGTTCCGCCGGCGTTTCGGCGGCAGTTTTTTCGATTCTCAGGAGCTCCAAAGCGCCGCTCGTGATTGACGCGGATGGTCTAAACGCGCTTTCGGAGAATATAAATATATTGGACGAGGCGGCGTGTCCCGTCATTTTAACCCCGCATGAGGGCGAATTCATGAGGCTTGGCGGATCGCTGGAGAGGGGCAGGGAGGAAGGCGCCCGCGCCTTTGCCGAAAAGCACGGCTGTACTGTCGTGCTCAAGGGCAGCGGAACCGTTACGGCGTTCCCCGACGGGCGGCTTTTCAGAAACACCACCGGCAACCCCGGCATGGCGAAGGGCGGCAGCGGGGATGTGCTTTCCGGCATCATCGCGGCCCTGCTCGCACAGCGGCTCGGGTTCGTGGAATCCGTCGCAGCGGCGGTATGGCTGCACGGACGCGCGGGCGACATATGCCGCTCAATGTACGGGGAATATTCGATGACGCCGACCGATCTAATAAAAGCTCTGCCGAGCGCGTTCCTGGAGCTCGCGGAGGAGTGAAAAGGAGCTGAAGAAGCGTTGAGGCGAGTGCTTGCACTTGCACTTATGACAGCGCTGTGCCTTTCCGTTTGCGCCTGCGGCGGCAAGGCGGGCACGGATCAACTGGCGAAGGACATAGGAAGGGAAATAGCGTCGGCGAGGAGCATTACGGCGGTGGTCTCCGTTACGGCCGACTACGGCGAAAGAGTATACAAATACAAGCTGCGCTGCACTTACAAGGACTCAGCTGCGGACGTGGAGGCTCTGGAGCCTGACGGGATAAAGGGGCTCAAGGCGCATGTCACCGAAAAGGGACTCGCGCTCTCCCTGGGCGGGGTCGCCCTCGACACCGGCGGCCTGACGGACGACGGGCTTTCACCTCTCGAGGCGGTTCCGGTTATGATAAGGGCCTGGACCGGCGAAAGAATAACCGAGACGAAACGGGAAAAGGCCGAGGGAAGGGAGCTGCTTTGCGTGACCTACGATATTTCAAAGCCGGACAGCGGCAAAAAAACAAGCCATACCGCCTGGTTTGACGTGAAGACCCGCCTTCCGGTAAAGGCGGAAATAATTTCAAACGGATACAGGGTGATAAACTGTTCCTTTGGAAACATAATAATGGAGTGACGAACATGGAATCCCTGCAAAAGAGAACCTGGGCCGAGATATCCCTTGACAACATAGCCCATAACTACAAGTCGATAAGGGAGCGGCTGCCGGAGGGCTGCCGCTTTCTTGCCGTGGTCAAAACGAACGCCTACGGGCACGGAGCGGAGCGGATTTCCAAATTAGCGGAGGAGCTCGGTTCCGATTATCTCGCTGCCACGAATATAGACGACGCGGTTCAGATGCGATCCTGGGGCGTCGCGGCGCCCATACTTATTTTCGGATACACTCAGCCGGAATATACGGAGGCGCTGATCGAAAACGACATAACCCAGGAGGTCGATTCGCTTGAAAACGCGCGCGGCTTTTCCGAAATCGCGTCGGCGCTCGGGCGGAGGCTGAAGGTGCATCTCAAGGTGGACAGCGGCATGGGCAGGCTGGGGCTCATATGCCACGGCGGAAGGGATCCCGAGCCCGAGCTTCTTGAGATCATGGGGCTCCCGGGGCTGGACGTCGAGGGGATATTCACCCATTTTGCCGTGTCCGCCGAGCGCGACGACGAATACACAATGATGCAGCTGAAAGCCTTCCTTAACACGGCGAACAGTCTGGAAGAAAGAACCGGGCGCAAATTCCTCATAAAGCATTGCGCCAACAGCGGCGCAGTGATAAACTACAAAGAGACCTATCTCGACATGGTGAGGCCCGGGCTGATGCTCTACGGGCTTTACCCGGATAAATACACGGGCGGCATCAGCCTGAAGCCGGCGATGGAGCTTAAAACAAGGATATCCTGCGTCAAGGACATAAAGGCCGGCGACTCGGTGAGCTACGGAAGGACATTCACCGCAGAAAAGCCGATGAAGATCGCCGTCCTCCCGATAGGATACGGGGACGGGCTTCACAGAGCGCTCTCAGGGAAAATCGACGTTTTGATAAATGGAAAAAGAGCCCGTCAGATAGGGCGCATCTGCATGGATATGTGCATGGCAGACGTTACGGATGTTCCGTGCCGGGCCGGAGATGTGGCCACCGTTTTCGGAAGGGACGGGGACGAGTTCATACCGATAGAGGAAGTCGCCGAGAAGGCCGGAACGATATCCTATGAAATCACCTGCGCGCTTACTCAGAGGGTGCCAAGGGTATACAAAGGCGGTCCCGGCTGAGTATAATGATAAAGGAAAGCAGAGCATCTACCCAGGGCAAGTATATTTTGTATCTCTTTGTGGAAGAATTATATCAGCCGGTTACATATTGAAATGTGGTCGGCAAATCTTCCGTCGGAGAGTGAAAACGCGTGACAAACGGTGTTAGAAGAGGTGACATCTACTACGCTGACCTCAGCCCGGTTGTGGGCAGCGAGCAGGGTGGTATGCGGCCTGTGCTTATCGTACAAAACGACACCGGAAACAAACACAGTCCAACAGTAATTGCCGCAGCTATAACTTCGCAGATAGGAAAGGCAAGGCTCCCCACACATATAGAACTAGAGGCAAAAAGCTACGGACTTTCAAAGGATTCGGTAATTTTGCTTGAGCAAATACGTACGATAGACAAACGCAGGCTGAAGGAACATATGGGCAGGCTTGACGACGAACTGCTGAAAAAAGTGGATAACGCGATAGCGGTCAGTTTCGGCCTGAGTTGAAAAATTGAGCACGGGGGCGGCTTCCCCGCCCCCGCTGACTTATGCGGGGTACATATGATGAAGAAAAGGATATTTCTTATAGCGCTGGTCGTTCTTCTGATGATCGGAGTTTCAATAGGAACATGGGCCGTCGCGGCGGCCAATTACGGCACACCCTCAGACCCTCTCATTACTCTCAGCTACCTTAACAGCAAGCTGACGCCCGAGCTGCTCCAGCAGTTCCAGAAGCAGCTCGACGCTAAAACGGCGGAAATGACCGCGAACTTCCAGAAGCAGATCCGCGACCTTGAGGCCAAAATCGAAAAAAACAGCGCGAGCGGAGCCACATTTGTTCAGGTAAACCTTTCAAGCGGGCAGTCGGTGACCTGCTCAGCCGGCGCCGAGATAATGCTGAGAAGCGGAACGGCCCAGGCATGGTCGGATATGTCCGACCTTACCGGCGGCGGGACGCTAAAGCTCGGCGATATGCTCAAGCAAAACTATATGTATATGACGCCCTATGACGGCGGCGGACTGTGCGCTGCGAGCGCCGCGACGCTTCTGATACGAGGAGGATATAAAATCAATTCATGAAAGAATAGAATATATTTATTTTCCCGTGCATAGTACTGTGCACGGGAAATTTGTTTTCCGCTCGATTCTGAGACCGGGGGGACGCACATGAACGGTATATACAATATCGATTACGGCGGCAAGCAGGCCGGCAAGCTCAAGGTATACGCCGAAGGCATAAAAACGGTGTTTTCCGCGGAAACGGAATTTTTTCCGGGAGTTCTGCGCCTCGCGGCGGTTTCAAAAGGCAGCGTAGTGCCCATAGGAGTGCTCTCACCTTCCGAGAAGGGGCTCTGCCTTAAAAAAAGCTTCAGCAGGAACTCCCTTGAGGAGCTGGGCCTCACGAATATAGATAAGGCCTTAATACTGTCGGGCGAGCAGGAGGAGGCGAAGGAGAGCAAGTGGAGCGAGCTCCCGGAGCCGGGAGCATATTTTTCGGATCCGGACCTGAAGGCCTCATGCAAGGGGGCGCGCGGAGTTCTGATTTCAAAAGAAGGAGAGCTTGCGCAGCTCGCGTTTCCGCTCAGGAAGGGAGTCCCTTTCGCGCTCATGCCGGCATTTTGCATGGGAAGCCCGGCTGTTATCGACGGAAAAAACTATTTGATTTTCAAAATAAAAAACGGAAGCCTCTCTGAATAGAATGCGGCGTTAACGACATAATAAAAGCATATCTATGTACAGGAGGTAAATCAAATGGCAAACCTAACGTCAAAAGAGCTGACGGCGCTTGAGGATCAGATAAATTACGAACAGGTTCTGGTGAAAAAATACAGGGCCATGGCCTGCCTATGCAATGACAATAAAATCAGGTCCGACCTTGAAGGCATAGCCAGCAAGCATCAGCAGCACGCCGACAAACTGATGACATTTTTGCAGTAGGAGGATTTACGAATGAACTCTAATATACAATACGGAAACAGCACGAACAACCAGCAGGTGACATCTATGATAGGCGAGAAGGAGATACTGAGCGATTTCCTCATCAGTCAGAAGCTCATCTCCGCCAGCTACAACACCTACGCGGGCGAATGCACGAACCAGCAGCTGAGAACGGCGTTCCTCAACATCCTGGATGAGGAGCACGACATACAGGCCAACATCTTTAACGACATGCAGTCCAAGGGCTGGTACAAGACCGAGCCAGCCGATCAGAACAAGGTGCAGCAGGCAAAGCAGAAGCTCAGCTCCTCCATGTAGAGAAGAAATTAATTAAAACGGAAACGACTCGGATTATGAGCCGTTTCCGTTTTTCGTCCCGGGGCGCCCGGGCGGATATTGAAATAAGAGGCTTTTGCTTTTTTGAATGCCGGCTGCGGTGCGAAAGGCTTGCATGGCAGACCGGAAGCGAACCGTGCGGAAAATGTCCGGGCCGATGTGCAGAATACTTTGCCCCGCTGCAGTCAAGGTCTTTTTTTCAGCTTTTCGCGCACCTTTTCAAGGGCCTCCCTGTATCGCTCCGAGCTCAGCTCCGGAAAGTTCCTCACAAGGCGCGAGGTGAAGGCGGGCAGGGTGAGCTTCGCAAGGCGCTCGCGGTAAATCTGGCTGGATTCCAGCTTCTCGATCAGAGCCTGGCGCATTTCCTCCGTCAGGTCTATCCCCTTTTGCATATGCTCGGCGATAGTGGACTGGAGCGCTTCAAGGCGTTCCCTGAGCCCGACGAGCCCGGCTATCGTCAGGGTTATATCCGACACAAGTATCGTATAGAGAAGCGCCGCGAGCACATATGCCGTTGCAGGAGGCAGAGAGTTTAAGCTTGCCATCACGAACGGGTGGATGTAATCGACCAGCAGAGCTATGCACAGGCCGAACGCAAGAGTGCTCGAAAGGCATATGCGGCCCCTTAGGTTAAAGCTGTTAGAGGAATAGTCCCACCATCTTGCGTGAAAAAGCAGCTCGAGCGCCCAATGGGTCACATATTCCAGAAGCGAGCACAAGACAGCGCCGATTATAAACAGAAGCGCAAAGTTTTCCACCCTGCCGTAGAGTATCAAACAGCAGATGAGAGCCCCGCTGCCGTATATGGGGCAAAAGGGACCGTATAAAAAACCGCGGTTTACAAATCTGCGGTCTCGGAATACAAACAAAAGCGTTTCCCACAGCCAGCCCAAAAAACTGTACAGCATAAAAGCAAGAAAAAGATGCGCCAAGACCATTTCATAGTTCCCTTTCCAGCAAAGATTCCATTAAAGACCTGAAACGACGCGGCATACCGAAGGTGTCGAGCACCGCGCAATATTTGTCGGCGAACACAACGATGAGTGTTGAAGCATATTTCGGAAGGGCGGGCGTCACGGGCCACATATGGTGCCTTATGATGTCCTTTTCCCGGGGAGTCAGTTCAAAGAATTGCTCGGCGTTAGAAAGAGCCCTTTTCGGATGCGTGAAGGCATGAAGCCCGGGAAGCTTCGTGACGTGCCAGTCGTACAGAAAAAGATCGTGCAGAAGCGCGCCGCGCGCGACCTCATCCGGAAAAAGATTCAGAAGCCTCGCAAGCCGCCAGCTGGTCCACGATACATAGACGCAGTGACTTAGACAGGTCGTTTTTCCGTGCTGGATGTAGCTGTCCATTTCACGCACCTTAGGGTGTCCTATCATTTGCGAAACGGCGGCTCTGTAAGCCGAAATCTTTTCGCTGTCGCCTTTCTTCAATTCTGCACCTCCTCCCAAAGTGAAGGCGTGGAACAGCCTTCGATAAAAAGACGGTTTATGATGCCTGCCATGCAGACGGCCCTCCTATAAGTTAGGCAGAAGCCTGCCATGCAAACCCGCGGCAAGAAAATGTTATAAAATATAAAAGTAATTATAGCGCTGTGAACGGTCATAAACAAGATAAAAAAGAAAAAATACTTAACATCAAAATCGGAAAGGATTGTTTAGGAGCTAAGACCCGGCTCCGCTCAGCAAAATGATGGCAGAATCTGTCGGTTTGCATATAATAAATTAGATTATGGCAGTTGAGTGCCGAATCATATAATCAATATTTAGAAGGAAGTATAATTATGCCTTTTAAGGAACTTTATAATCTCGGCTATACGGAGAATTTCGATATCACGGGCAGACAGGAAATAACAAAAAACCTCGAGCTTAACGCAAACCCCGCTGCAAACAGCGGCCTACTGTCGGGAACGGTAACGTCGGGCGGAAGCGGGCTGGCCGGCGCGACCGTCAAGGTGTTCGATATAAACGACAATCCGGTGGAACACACAAATACGGGAGGAAACGGGCAGTTTACGATAGCTTCCCTTCCGGTCGGTTCATACAAGGTTACCGCCGTAAAAAACGGCTATCTCCTGCCGCTCACAACCCCCGTTACGATTCAGAACAATAAAACAACAACGGTAAACATCGCCTTGACGCCGGATCCTGAAATTAACCTCAACGTTGTATACGGAATCATAAGATCGGCCGTGGGAGAAACGCCGCTTGAAAACGCCGTTGTCAGCCTTTACAGCAACACGCAGCCTGACCCCACGCTTGTCATAGCCGCGACGACAAACGACAAGGGTCAGTATATTTTCGGACTGATTCCGCCCGGAGAATATTATGTTACCGCCGCAAAGCTGGGCTACTACACTAGCCAAAGCGCGTTGATAGAGCTTGCAACCAATGAATTCGTGCCGAGCGACATATCGCTGGCGGCAGACTCCGCATCCAACACCGGCACCATAAGCGGCTTCATAAAGGATTATTCAACGGGACTGCCCATAGCCGACGCGGGAGTGGCACTTTACTCGGTGGCAGGCTCGGTCGAGTCGGTTATAGCCACTACGAGAACAAACGTTTCCGGCAAATATCTGTTTGCAAACGTAAACCCGGGCACCTACCTGGTCAAATCCACCAAGCAGGAAGCGACTGCCTGAGCAATGCTTATCCATGATATTTATCTTCTTGGAGAAAGCGATCCGTTTTCGGTGAAAAACCGAGAGGAAGTTTCGGTAAACCTTGAGCTGAAAAAGGCTCCGCCCTGCTACAGCACGCTGCTTACCGGAGAGGTTCTTTGCGGGCATCTGCCGATAAAAAACGCATCCGTGCTGGTAATGGATGAGTATTACGCGCCGCTGACAAGCAGCTTAACGGACGAGCGGGGAATATTCAAGTTCGTCAATGTGCTTAAACCCGGAATGTATTATGCGGCAGCCTCCGCGGCCGGATATGTCACATCGGATGCTAAAACGGTTAATATACGCCCCAACGAAACGAGCAGACTGTCGTTTGCCCTAAAAAGAAACCATATGTATGTCAAGGGCCTGATCTATGGCAAGGTATTGGAATCGGGGAGCGGAAAGCCGATTGAGGGCGCGGATGTGCATCTCAAATCGCTAAAGCCGGCGGGAGCGGCTTATAAAACCAGGTCAAACCGCACGGGACAGTATCTTATATACGGCATTATCCCGGACGAATATAAAATGACGGTGCAGAAGCAGTGCTATATACCCGCCGAGCCCGTGACTCTGACGGTTGAAAAGCACAGCCGTATCTGCATGTATTTCGATCTGATCAGGACTGCCTCCGAGTGTAAAAACACCATAAGCGGAGTAATAAGATGCGGTGAAGAACCGATTCGCGAAGCGGCGGTGTTTTTGTATTCAATAGACAGGGAAAGAAACGAGAGAATAGTGCAGATGCAGGAAACAAACGAAAACGGGCTCTTCCTGTTCGCAAACGTGGAAAGCGGAGCCTATATTGTGAAGGGAAATGTAAGGGGACAACGTATTTGAGAAAGACGGGATAAGGCGGGACGGGACGGGAAACCACGAGAAAACCCAGTATTTACGCGGGATTACGTGAACTTTAGGCGGGATTGAACGCCGTGATTATCAATAATTTTGAGATGGAGACGTCGACGCGATCGGCGT
>JAJUGN010000052.1 GCA_029265975.1 Clostridiales bacterium | reverse complement strand
TTTTCCGTGCATGCCGGTCATGCCCAAAAACCTGGGATGGTTTCCGGGGACGGAGGTCAGGCCCATCATGCTGAGCCCTATCGGAGCGTCGATTTTTTCGGCGAACTCCAGAAGCTCGTCTGTTGCCTCTGAGGTTACGACGCCGCCGCCGGCGTAAATATAGGGGCGCTCCGAGCCTTTGATGAGCTCGATTGCGGCCTCGACGGATTCATCGGAAAAGCGTCCGCCGCGGACCCCTGTCACCTTCGGCTTGGAAACAAATTCCGTCGAGGCAATCTGTATATCCTTGGGGATGTCTACAAGAACGGGACCGGGCCTTCCGGATACGGCGATATAAAGCGCCTCCCTTATGATGTCGGCCAGCTTTTCGATGTCCTTGACGATGTAGTTATGCTTTGTGATGGGCATCGTCACACCCGCGATGTCAACCTCCTGGAAGCTGTCCTTGCCTATAAGCGCCTGGGTTACGTTCCCGGTTATCGCGAGCATGGGCGAGGAATCGAGGTAGGCGTTTGCTATGCCTGTGACAAGGTTTGTGGCTCCCGGCCCGGAAGTCGCTATGACAACCCCCGGCTTTCCCGTCACTCTGGCATAAGAGTCCGCGCTGTGTGCGGCGCCCTGCTCGTGGCAGGTAAGATAATGCTTTATTCTGTCACGGTTTTTGTAAAGCTCGTCGTATATGTTTATGACGTAGCCTCCGGGATAACCGAAAACGGTGTCGATGCCCTGTTCTATGAGAGTTTCGATTACAATCTGTGCGCCTGTCATTTTCATATTTTTCACCCCTGATTTTGTGCCGGCTTGGCGCTGAACCTAATAAGCTTGTTCAAAGCCGAAAGGTATGCGAGGATGCTGGCTTCAATTGTGTCCGTCGAGAGGCCCTTCCCGACGAAAAGCCTGTCGTTCATTTTGAGCGTAACCGCGACTTCGCCGAGAGTATCCTTGCCCTCGGATACCGAGTGGGTCGCGTAGTCCTCAAAGCTGTGCTCCGGCGGATTGACTATCTTGTCTATGGCCTTGAATGCTGCGTCTATCGGGCCGTCTCCCAGAGAGACCTCCTCGAACCTTTCTTCGCCCTTCCTGAGGACTACGACCGAGGTCGCGCTCGTCATGTTGCCCGCGTAAACCGAGAAGCGGTCGAGCTCGAAAGCGTCTTCCGTATCTGCGGGCATCGTGTTCCTCGCCAGGGCTTCCAGATCGCTGTCCGAGATGTCCTTTTTCTTGTCACAGAGCTTTTTGAACTCCGCAAAGCAGGATTCCAGCTCGGATGGGCTCAGCGCGAAGCCAAGCTCAGTGAGCCTGGTTTCAAAGGCGTGCCTCCCCGAGTGCTTACCCAGCACCATCTTGTTCGTCTTGATGCCGACGGACTCCGGAGTCATGATTTCGTAGGTGTTCTTGTTGGCCAGCACGCCGTGCTGGTGGATGCCGGATTCGTGGGCGAAGGCGTTCGCGCCGACTATGGGCTTATTCAGCGGGACTGTCCTGCCGATTATATTGTACACCATCATGCTGGCGCTGTAAATCTTTGTCGTATCTATGTTGGTATAGGCGTCGTAAAGCTCCTTGCGGGTGTTAATCGCCATGACTATCTCCTCAAGCGGGGCGTTGCCGGCCCTCTCGCCAAGACCGTTCAAGGTGCACTCGACCTGGAGCGCGCCGCCGAGCACTCCGGCGAGAGAATTTGCCGTCGCCATGCCGAGGTCGTTGTGGCAGTGTACGGAAAACTCAACTTTGTCGCTGTCGGGCACGGTTTTGATAAGATACTCTATCATTTCGCGCATTTCCGCGGGAGTCGAATAGCCTACCGTATCGGGAATATTGATGACGGTGGCCCCGTTCCTGATGGCGACGTCCACTATCCTTGCCAGGAACTCCGGCTCGGACCTCATCGCGTCTTCCGCGGAAAACTCAAGGTTCGAGCACTTGCTCTTTGCGTATTTCACCATCTCCGCGGCGGTTTCAAGCACTTTGTCGGGGCTCATGCGGAGCTTGTATTCCATGTGGACCGGAGACGTAGCCAGAAAGATGTGGATACGCGGGTCTGCCGCGCCCCTGATCGCCTCGTAGGCGGTGTCTATGTCCTTAGTGGTGCATCTGGCGAGAGAGGCCACCGTGCAGCCTCTTATTTTGTCCGCGATGGTTTTTACCGATTCAAAGTCTCCGGGGGAGGATACGGCGAAGCCCGCTTCTATAACGTCGACCCTGAGCATCTCAAGTCGCCGCGCCACCTCCAGCTTTTCCCAGAGATTCATGCTGCAGCCCGGAGACTGTTCTCCGTCGCGCAGGGTCGTGTCAAAGATCTTAACTCGTTTACTCATAATTTCCTCCTTCTCTATTTGCTGAAACTGATTAAAAAAGGGCTCCAGGTGGTTTCACCTTGAGCCCTTGCTTTTCAAACCCTTTTTGTTTGATTTAAGCCGCCGCATTCAGGCAAAACCTTATTTACGCTATCGCTAAGTATAAGTACGATAACGAGTACAAGTACTATAATAATAAGGCTTGCAAAAATGCCGGCTATTACAAACACGTTTTTTTCTCCCTCTCCGATTAATAAAAAGACCTTGCAGCGGTCACGCTACAAGGTTTTGATTCAATCTACTTTTTTCGATTCAATCATCTTGCAGGCAACCATAACCGCCGTTACTAAGGAGGAGTACTCCAAGAATAACGGTAATTATAATAATTACACTGACAAACTGATTCATCGAAAAATGTCCTTTCGGCACATATATTGGATACATGATAGCACGAGCATGGCAGTAATGTCAACAAAAATTTTAAGCTTTTTTTGTGTTATCTGCTCTGTTCGGTCCAAGTTCAATATCAGCCCTCATTTTATTATATTCCGGCTTCGGAGATTTGCCTCGAGGCGGCTCCGTTTTCAGGTTCTGCAAGAAGTAAGGATAATGCTTAGCCTGAAAAAGTGACGGGGAGCGCCGTCATGGTCGCTCACCCCCTTGTCAAAAAAGCCTAAAGGGCTTTTTTGACAAGGGGGTTGCATGACGGCCGCTCTGCCGCGCCCGTCATGAGAGGTGTCATTTCCGACGTACACGCCGCCGGAAATGACAGAATCGACTTTGTTTCCGCCATTCGTGGCGGAAATTCTGCGAAGCTTTTTTGCTGTAAACAAGTTTTTCGACAAACTGGGGGGAGCGCCGTCATGGTCGCTCCCCGTTTGTTATGATTTTCTATTCTTCTTCGTCCTGAAGAGCGGCAAAGCCCTCTTCTCCGGTGCGGACCTTTACGACATTCTCGACGTCGTAGACAAAGATTTTGCCGTCGCCGATGTTTCCTGTGTAAAGAGTGCGCTTCGCGGTATCAATAACCGTTCTTACAGGTACTTTTGCAACAATTATATCGACCTGTACCTTTGGCAGCAGGTTTACTTCGACACCAACACCGCGATAATACTCGGTTCTTCCCTTCTGTACGCCGCAACCGAGAACCTGGGTAACGGTCATTCCGGTTACTCCGATGTCATTCATAGCGTTTTTGAGAGCTTCAAACCGGCTCTGTTTTGTTATAATAGTAACCTTTGTTATTTTAACGTCGGAAGCGGGAGTCGCTGAAGGCTGGGCGACAAGCTCCACGGGAACCGCCTGCTGCATGCTGACGGGAGCGGAAGAAGCCGGGGCCTTGGAGGAGCCTTTCCAGTCAAACCTTTTAAGCTGCTTGATCTCCGCGTTGTCGAGCGAGTCATAGTCAAGCTCGGAACGGACTATCTGAGTATCCGGGTAACCGAGAACACCCATTTCGGGAATGTCGAGACCTTCAAGCTCATCCTGCGGGTTGACCCTGAGACCCCATACCTTGTCAAGAATCTTGTAGAATATAAAGGAGAATCCGACTCCGTACACCAAAATTACCGCAACCGCAATAAGCTGGGCTATAAGCTGTGATGCTCCGCCGCCGAAAAAGAGACCGGTAACTCCGCCTGCTACGCCGTTCAGCCCATCTCCGTATGCGCCGTCAGCGAAAAGACCGACCGCAATAACGCCCCAAATGCCGTTTACGCCGTGGACGGAGATGGCTCCGACAGGGTCGTCAATTTTTAGCTTGTTTTCAAAAAACGGAACCGAAAGGCAGACAAGGATGGCTGCTATAAATCCGATAATTGCAGAGGACATGCCGTTTACGAAAGCGCAGGGAGCGGTTATCGCAACGAGTCCGGCCAGCGTGCCGTTAGCCGTCATCGACGGGTCCGGCTTGCCGTACTTGATCCACATGTAGAACATTGCGACGAGGCCGCCCATGGCGCCTGCTATCATGGTGTTTGTGGCAACTACTGAAAGCCGGTAGTCAGTTCCGTTGAGAGTGGAGCCTGCATTGAACGCGAACCAGCAGAAAAAGAGGATTATTGTTCCTATGATTGCCATCGGGATGTTGTGTCCGGGGAAAGCCCTTGCGGAGCCGTCCTTTTTGAACTTGCCTATCCTCGGGCCGAGAACGACAGCGCCGGAGAATGCCAGCATACCGCCCATTGCGTGCACGACTGCAGATCCCGCGAAGTCCACGACGCCGTGACCTATTCCGAAGTTAGCGCCCAATGTGGCAAGCCAGCCGCCGCCCCAAACCCAGTTTCCGAAAAGGGGATAATATATAACCGATATAAAAAAGGAAGCAATTACTATTGCGGAGTATTTTACTCTTTCCGCCATTGAACCGGTAGGTATCGTTACTGTGGTATCCATAAAAACCATCTGGAAGAAGAAAAGCAGATAGACTCCGGCATCGTAAACGCCATTCAGAAGAAAGCCTTTATAGCCAAACAAACCGCCGAAGCCCGGTATGGAAAACATGGAGTCGAGAACCGCGCCGCCGGAACCCAATGTCGCCGCGCCTCCGGAGCCGCCGAACTGGATGGCAAAGCCTACGAGGAAGTACCCTATCGCTCCGACCAGGAACACCATGAAGTTCATGGTCATGGTGTGGGCCGCGTTTTTGCCGCGGCAGAAGCCGGTCTCGACCATTGCAAAGCCGCACTGGAAGAAGAATACCATAAAGCCGCAGATCATTACCCACACATAGGTGGCGCCTCTTTTGGCGGTGTCTGCGAGAGCCGCTACATCCTGGAGCGTTTCTTCACCGCTGAGAGCGCTGTACGAAGCCCCTGTGGGGTCGCCCGTTGCCGCATGAGCAGTCAGTGCAAACAGGACTGCTATAGTGGCGATCAAAAGTGATAAAGCGAGGATTTTCTTTAGCATTTTCATACACTCATCTCCTAATATTACTTAAATTTTTAATCAATAATTTGAATCAGACTCTATTTACTTTTTGAGGGTGTCTTGCAGGGGCAGCTTTTTCTGAAATTGCTCCATGAAAATTCTGAAGGGTTTTTGTATAACTCAGACTTCAATTTATTAACCGCAAGCAAATACCTGACGCCGAGAAATGTAATTATTACGCCGAACACCGAGCCGTGCAGATTTGAGCTGAGCACTTTTAAGCTGACGCCATAGGCTATACTGTATACTGTGAAAGAGATACCCATCAGTATAATTGCGGCCGCCAGCGCGGACAGAAAAACTATTGAAACTACCTTATTCGTTTCAGGCTTATGCAGAGTCTGTTTTGCCGATTGATTTTTCATAATATAAACACCTCCCATTACATATTGAAAACTATAAAAAAGGAGCCGAACGCAGAATTACTGCCCCGACTCCATTGTCTTACAAAACGTCCTGATTATTGATTTGTTCTGGCAAAAAAACAGGTCAAAACATGGGAAAACCAGTTTTGACCTCATTGTCATGTTATTTGCCTGATGTTCCGATACTCAAAACATTCATTAAAACAAAACGAGGTCAAAACAATCCTGTGTTTCGACCTCGTTGTCTCGTCATGATAAATTTTTCTCGGTTGGTTTACGCTTATTATACAACAGAGAAAAGCGCAGGTCAATGCATACTATTTGAAAAATATAACTAAACAAAGTGCTAAAATTTATCTTAAATGCACAAACATCAGGCTGCCGCTTTCTTCATGCACCGCAGGCTCCATAAAAACGACGCCGCGGAAAGAACAATAAGTATGACGAAGCCCTTAAGAACAGCGGGGCTGCGGAGATTGCCGCTGTATAGCTCGCGGCTGGCGTCCACCACATACCTGAAGGGGTTCAGGCTGCTGAGCCTCAAAAGCCAGTCCGGGGCGAGCGTCAGAGGCAGGAGCACTCCGGAGAGAAGCAGGAGCGGCTGAGAAAAGAAGTTGAGTATAGGTCCGAGAGCGTCCTCGGATTTTACCGTCAGCGCAAGCGCGTAGGAAGCGGGCGAGACGGTAAGCCCGATAAGAACCATCAGCAGTATCGAAAGCACGGCGCCTGCGGGGGTGATCTCAAGGCCGAGCGGCAGCGCGAGCATTATGACTATCAGCGTCTGAGCGATAAGGGTAACAACGTCGCGCAGCACCATGCCCATGAGGAGCGCGAAGCGTGAAGCCGTCGTAACCCGAAGGCGCTCTATCACGCCGTTCCTCAGGTAATCAATTACGGTGTAGCCTACGAACATTACGCCGAAAAGGCTTACCATCACGAGCAGGCCGGGCGTAAACTGATTTATGGAGCTGACGGCGCCGACGCCGGTAGCGTTCTTGAGAAGAGGGGCAAAGAGGTAAAGATAGCATACGGGCTGGAATAGAGCCGCAAGCATCCAGGCGGGGTTCCGTAGCAGCAGCTTTTGATAATGGCTGTAAAGCACCAGCGTATCCTTCAAGGTCTTCATTATTCCTCAACCCCTTCCGCGCTCTCGATTGTGTAGCCTGTTTTTTTAAGAAACACCTCGTCCAATGAAGGCCTCCTGAGCTCCACGGTGAGTATCGGTATTCCTCCGCCCACAAAAAGGGGAAGTATCTCGGGGAGAGCCTTTTCGCCCTCGTCGATATAAAATTTAAGCGTTTTCTCCCCGGCGGCGACTTCCTTGACTCCGGAAAGGGAGGATACGAGCCTTGACGCCATCTCGATATCCGAAGCGTTCAGCCCGATTTCGATTATGTCTCCGGCTATCTGACGCTTCAGCTCCTGCGAAGAACCCTCCGCGACGACAGAGCCGTGGTCCATTATGCAGATGGTGTCGCAAAGGGAATCCGATTCGTCAAGGTAGTGCGTTGTCAGAAAAATCGTCACGCCTTCGTCGCGCAGCCTCCTTATGTGCTCCCAGAAGTTTGCGCGAGAGGTCGGGTCGAGCCCCGTCGTCGGTTCGTCTAAAAATACGAGAGGCGGATTGTGCATTACTCCCATCGCAAGGTCTATATGCCGCCTCTGGCCGCCCGAATAGGTGGATACTTTGCGGAAGCAGTACTCATTCATGCGAAAAACGTCGGCAAGCCTTTTTGCGTTCTCCATCGCCTGAGCCTTGGAAAGCCCGTACAGCCTGCCCTGCAGCACCATGTTCTCGTATCCCGTTGCCAGTTCGTAGCAGCCTCCCTTCTGGCTGACATAGCCTATTTTTTCCCTTATCCTGCCCGGCTGCCTGAAAAGGTCGTATCCGACTACGCTGGCGGTTCCGGAGCTCGGGGGCATCAGGGTTGTGAGCATGCGCATGGTGGTGGTCTTTCCGGCGCCGTTTGGACCTATAAAGCCGAAAATCTCGCCCTTTTTTACGCTGAGGCTAACGCCTTTTACGGCTTCGACGGTATTTTTCCCGCTTTTGAAGGTCTTGCTGAGATTATCTGTAACGATCATTTCCATATAATTTTCCTCTCTGGCTTATAGCTGCTTTCCGGAAGCGAAATCCAGTATAAAGCTTCCCGCGGGGGCAAAGTCAAGCGCCTTTCGCAAAAAATAATTTACTCCGCGAAAAGCAGTCCCGCCGCCTTTTCCATGTCCTCGGCCGAAAGCGAAGCGTAGCCGAGAATGAAAGCCTCGCGCTTCGGCTCCTCAAAATAATAGTCGGCAAGGCGCCAGACGCGTATTCTTTCGCTTTCGGCGTTTTTTTCTATTTTTTCGGCAAGCCCGGGCGGCGCTTCGACAATAAGATGCAGGCCGGCGCCATCGCCGGAGATCCTCAAACGGTCGGAACAGGGAAGGGCTTTGAGAATCGAAAGAAGCGCGTCCCTTCTTTTCCTGTATATATTTTTCACGCGGTTCAGGTGACGCCCCAGATAGCCTCCGTCTATGAAGCGGCAGAGAGTCTGCTGTTCAAAACGCGAAACCGTGGAGGAGTAATGCCCGAATTTGAGCCTGTACTTCTCGGCGAGCTCGGGAGGAAGCACCATGTAGGCAATCCTTATCGATGGGGCGAGTATGCGCGAAAAGGTGCTCATGTATATGACGCGGCCTCCGCCGTCTATGCCCTGCACGGACGGGATAGGCCTGCCCATGAAGTTGAATTCGCTGTTGTAGTCATCTTCTATTATATAACGTCCGGGGATTTCGGAGGCCCAGCGCAGCAATTCCGCCCGGCGCCCGATAGGCATTACTATTCCGGTCGGGAACTGGTGCGACGGAGTGATGTAAGCTATGTCCGCGCCGCTTTCATAAAGAAGGTCGGGCCTTAGGCCCTCCCTGTCAAGGGGAATGTATTTCACCTCGCGCCCGCTGTTTTTTATTACCGAAACCGCTTTGCCGTATCCCGGGTTTTCAACGGCAAAACTGAGCTCCGGTTCGAAGAGGCTGCACAGCATCATAAGAAGATACTCGATGCCCGCGCCTATTACAAGCTGCTCGGCGCTGCATTTGACGCCCCGAAATTCGTGGAGGTACTTGGAAAGGCTCTCCCGCAGGGACGCGTCGCCCCTCGCGTCTCCGGGCAGAAGCAGCTCCGGGCTCTGGTACACCACCTCGCGGTTCAGCTTCGCCCAGGTCTTGAAGGGGAAGGAGCTTACGTCGACCGCGTTGGTGCGAAAGTCAAAACGCCACGCAGGCTCCGGTTCGGGAAGGGAGCAAGGCTTTTTGTCCGCGGGATTCGGGATGAGGTCGGAGATGCCGGAAACGTAATAGCCGCTCCTGGCGCGGGCGTAAATGTAGCCCTCCTGGACAAGCATGGAATAAGCAGTCTCCACCGTGTTCTGGCTTATATGGAGGTGCGAAGCGAGAGCTTTTTTGGAAGGCAGCTTCTCATTTTTCCTTATGCCCCCGCTCCTTATCTCTCCGGCGATATAGCGGTAGAGCTGTTCGTACAGGGGGCTTCCCTTTGATTTTGTAAGCGAGATGGTAAAGCTGTTCATAAGCTAACCTCATTATGCCTAGAATAATTGCGGACATAATGGTATCACATTCAGACGCCGCGCACAATAAAAAATAGTAATAAGACGGATTTGAACGAAAAAGCCGGCACGGTACAGGAGCGGGCCTGCCGTTTCGCAAAATATGTGGAAAAATATGTAAATTCAAGCTTTGCGTTTATAATAAGCGTTTTTCGGACAGCGTCAAGCGACCGTTTTTTGCCGGGCGCGGCCATATAATTTAGTTATAATATGCGGCAGGCCTTGAAAATATTCCGCCTGCGGACGGGGGAAACGCAAAATGCTGGATCAGATGAAAACGGAAGCCAACAGGATTCGCGGCGAATTTATGCATCGCGGCGGGGAGGCTCTGCGCGGCTCGCTTGTCATAAAGGGAAGCGAATGCGCGGTTCGCTTCGCCATCGGCTTCGTATTGTCGGGAGCCAGAGTATTCGGCGGGTTTTCGCCCTTCGGGGTAGCGTTCACCGCGGCCTCGGGACCGGGCGCGGCGGGGCTCTCGGGGTTTTTGGGCGCGGCAATCGGGTACATTTTATTGTCGGGCTTAGAGCGGACGCTGAAATACATAATAATCTCCGCTCTTATCTTCTGCGTCAGCGCGGCCTTCAAAGGAACCAGGGTGTTTGCCTTCGACTGGGTCATGCCGCTTTCCGCAGCCTTCATTTCCGCCTGCATAGGGATGGTATACGCCGCGCGCGAAGGCTGGACGCTTTTTGTGACTGCGATGTATTTCACCGAAACCATACTCATATGCGGCGGAGCCTACTTTTTCAAGCTCGCTCTCTCGCCCTGGGGCGGATATAAAAAGACCTTCGGCAGTTCAGAGCTTACGCACACCGTCAGCGTGCTTTTGCTTTTGGCCTGCTGCCTTATAACGGTTCAGAGGATAGAAATAGGGCACGTTTTCTCCCTGGGGAGGATAGCCGCCGTATTCGTCGTGCTTATCGCGTCTTACAGAGGGGGCATGGGCGTAGGGGCCGCTACGGGCGTTTCAATGGGGCTGGCCATGGATATAGGAATAGGCGGCGCGCCCTTTTTCAGCATGGCCTACGCTTTTTCCGGACTGATCTCGGGCGTTTTCCACAGGCAGGGCAAGCTTCTTTTCGTTTTAGCCTATACGGCGGCTGACGCGCTTGCGGTCTTGTGGGCCTGGGAATACAAGGCGGGGCTGGGAGCGCTCTACGAAACCTTTATTTCGACCGTTGTTTTCATGCTGATACCATCCGGCAATCTTGCGGCATGGGGACTTGCCTTTTCTTCGGGAGCCTCGGGCGACAGCTTCGGAGGCGCGCGCTTTCATGCAGCGGCCAGACTCGAGAGAATCGCGACGGCCTTCCGTGAGCTTTATGAATCTCTCAGAAACGGCTTTGAAAAGAGCAGAAACGACGAGGACATAGGCGCTGTATTCGACGGCGCCGCCGAAAGGGTCTGCCGCAGATGCAAATTTTCAAACGCTTGCTGGAACAAGGACTATGTGTCCACCGCCACGGCGATGAACGACGCGGCGCTGAAAATGATGGAGCGCAGGAAGCTCCTGAAGGAGGACTTTCCCTCGTATTTTCTCGACAAATGCTTAAAGCCCGAGCAGTTCACAATAGCCGCGAACGAGGAGCTGAAGGCCCTGCTTTACAGAAAACAGTACCGCGAGAGGCTCCGCGAAAACCAGTTCGTACTTTACAGCCAGTACGGAGAGCTGGCAAACGTGCTTGAAAGCGCCGCGGAGGAGCTTAGCGGGGAAATAGACGGCTGCCCCGCGGCGGAACGAAGGCTTCAAAAACACCTGAAAGGGCTTGATATAGAGGCGCAGACCTCGCTTTTCAGGGACCGGCGGGGCAGGCTGCATGTGGAAATCAGGGGGGCGAGGCTTTCTACGCTCACAGGCGACAAGGACATGCTGGAAAAGCTTTCTGCGGTCATCGGCACGAGGCTCTGCGAGGATCTCTCCGCCAACGGGAAAAACGGAAGGCTTGTGCTCATGGAAGCGGAGCCTTTGGCGGCCTCGGTCGGGATATCCTCCGCGAAGAAGAAGGGCGAGCGCGTAAGCGGCGACAGCGGCACGTACTTCAAAACGGATGACGGCGTGCTCTGCGTGCTGCTGTCCGACGGCTGCGGTACGGGAAAGCAGGCGGCGAGGGAAAGCGTAAACGCTCTTAAGACCTTGGAGCGTTTCCTGCAGGCCGGCGTCGAGCCGGAATCGGCGCTAAAAATCCTTGACTCCGTAATGCTTATCAGGAACAGCGACGGCACAAGCTTTACGACCATAGACCTGCTTTGCGTTGATCTTTTCAGCGGGGAAACCAAAATAATAAAATATGGCGCGGCGCCGTCCTATATAAAAAAGGGGGGAGAGGTGACGAGAATCGAATGCGAGACGCTGGCCGCGGGCCTATACATCGAGGGTGTAAAATGTCCGGAAAGCACTGTCCTGATGCTGAAGGAGGGGGACTTCGTAATAGTCGCGAGCGACGGAGTCGCAAATGCGCTCGATGACGGGTGGCTTAAAAAAACCGCCGCAGAGTATTCGGGCGGCCTTGCGAGGGAGCTGTCTCTCAAAATACTCGAGGAAGCCATAAAAAAATACGGTCAGGAGGACGACATGACCGTGCTTGTAATTTTGCTTCAAAAACGTCAATAATTTGAATAATCATGCCTTCTGAGGGTTAAACTGGAAACAAAGCTGAAAACAGAGGTGTAAAGGCATGATTAAAGGGGTAACAAAGCGAGTGATAGTGGTTAAATCACCTGATCCAAAAATATTCGAGGAAGCGATCTTTATAGTCAGGGAAGAGGCTTTTCCCAAAAACGGGACAAGTGCCGAAGCACTTCTCGGTGAGGCGCAGAGAATAGCTAACGAATATACAGGCGCATCCGGAAGAAAGCCGCCGGTTCTGCCCGCCCTCTTTTATGCCGTGGCCGGCGCTGGGCTTACGGGACTTGTCTGGCTGCTGTCGTCGTTTCTATAAAGCAAGGGAAAGAACCTCTCCGCACTCGGAGAGGTTCTTTAGACTGTCAAAAAAGCCCTTTGGGCTTTTTTGACAAGGGGGCTTAATGACGGCCGCTCTGCCGCGCCCGTCATGAGAGGTGTCATTTCCGACGTACACGCCGCCGGAAATGACAGATTTGACTTTGTTTCCGCCATTCGCGGCGGAAATTCTGCGAAGCTTTTTTGCTGTAAACAAGTTCTTTGA
>JAJUGN010000054.1 GCA_029265975.1 Clostridiales bacterium | reverse complement strand
GGATCAGCGGTTTTTTGGAGATTGACGCAGTTATAGAGAGCGGCATTGTGTCAGACGCCAGAACCGAGGGACTGCTGTTTCGAGGCTTTGAGAAAATGCTGGAGGGCAGAAGCCCCCTTGACGCTATATATTTCACTCAGCGGATCTGCGGTATTTGTTCAACGGCGCACTCCATTGCGTCGTCTCTTGCCCTTGAGGACGCATTTGGCATCATTGTCTCCGAGCAGGGCAGATATCTGCGGGATGTCATCCACGCCTGCGAGTTTCTACAGAATCATATCCGGCATTTCTATCAATATACAGTACCGGATTTCATAAAGCTCCCAGAGGGTAATACGTTATTTGAGACCGACCACAACGACTTCAGGCTGCCAAAATGTAAAAACGACACGATTGTGCAGCATTATTTCGACTCCCTCGATTACAGCCGAAGCGCCCATGAGATGTTAGCCGTACTTGGCGGCAAAGCGCCCCACAACCACGGAGTATTTGTCGGCGGGGCAACTTCGCAGGCCACTAAGGAAAACATTGCAAGCATAAAAACGCTCGCACTTAGTATCAGGCAGTTCATTGTCAGCAAAATGATTCCCGACGCTTATGAAATTGCCGGATATTATGCGGAATATTTTAAGAACGGCCGTGGCTGCTGCAATCTTTTGAGCTACGGATGTTTTGACAGGTATGAAAAGCTCGGGACATTGTACGTCGATCCCCTTGTTTGCAGCGGTGGGGTAATCAGAGCTTTTAACCCTTCTGAGATCACCGAAAATATACATACATCTTGGTATGCGGCAAATACGGAAACATACACGCCCGGAGAACCCGCGCCCGAACCCTATATGAATAAGGGCAGGGCCTACTCCTTCGTTAAAGCTCCGAGATACGGCGGCTTGCCCCATGAGGTCGGGCCTCTTGCGAGAATGTGGCTCAGCGGCGATTACAGAAACGGCATCTCAACCATGGATCGCACGCTTGCGCGCGTTCTGGAGGCAAAAAAAATGAGCGATATTATCCTTAAGTTGCTGGATAATATCGACCTGGGTGTTGACGTGCAGCGGGAGTATGCTATTCCGAAAAGCGCACACGGCGCCGGACTGACCGATACAATCCGTGGCGCCCTCGGACACTGGTTAAAAATTGAAGACGGCGTAATCTCGCTTTATCAAATCATAACCCCGTCAACCTGGAATCTTTCTACAAGAGGCGAAGACAATATACCCGGCCCCTGCGAGCAGGCTCTGATCGGCACAAGCGTCTTTGACGCCGACAGCCCCGTTGAGCTCGGCAGAATCATAAGGTCTTTTGATCCCTGCGTTTCCTGCGCCACGCACGTTTACCAAAAAGGTAATCTTGTGAAATCCTTCAAAGTCGTGCCATGAAAAGAATGCTCGTAATCGGTATCGGCAGTTTGATTATGACGGATGACGGCATCGGAACCAGAGTGGCCGGGGCTATTCAAGGCAGGCTGCGTGAAAACGGCATTGCCGTGATCATCGGAGAGACAGACGTGCAATTCTGCCTTGATGCAATTCAGCCGGACGATTTTCTGATTATTATCGACTCCATGATGCAGGGGAAAAAACCGGGTGATATTGAAATTGTTCCGTTACAGGACGCCTTAAAAAGCCGCGGTAAGTTTTATTTTCAGCATGATGTCAGTCTGATTGACGCCTTGCTGCTGAATTTTCCGTATATAGAGGGTTTTTTAATCGGAATTGAAGCGTCAGAAATCGGGCTTGGCTTTGATTTGAGCGAAGATATTAAAAACAGCTTCGAGCGTATCTGCAATGATGCGTTTAACGCGATATTGGAAATTAAGGGAGGATGCAAAAATTGCACGACACCCACTTGATTGAGAAAATATACGAATCTATCGTAGAAATCTGCCGTCAGAATTCAATCGTAAAAGTGGCCGATATACATATCGAGATTGACGAGGGCAGCCATATAACCGAGCCGCTCCTGCTTGAACGGTTAACAGACCGCGATAGTTCGCTGTTTTCCTGCACAGACGTGCATATTGATTATCGTCCCTTGGGGAAGCTTACCGCGGTAATAACAAGCATAGACGGCGAATCGGGCGGCTGATCGAATTGATTATTATCACGGAAAGGCTTTCATGAAACAAGTTGTCGTAACAGATCCAGACGAGTGCAGGGGCTGCTTGAGCTGCATCTCCGCATGCCCTTCGGCAGGCGCGAATATCTCATACATATGCGGTGAAAAAGCCGGCATCCTCATTGACGCTGCCAAATGCATCATATGCGGCGCCTGTATAAAAGCATGTCCTTACAATGCCCGTGATTATATTGACGACACAGCGCTTTTCTTTGACGACCTCAATAAGGGGATACCGATTGCCCTGATTGTGGCGCCGGCTTTCATAACAAGTTTCCCAAATTGGAAGGCTATTTTGGCATGGCTAAGGGCCCTCGGAGTTATCCTTGTCATTGACGTATCGCTGGGTATGGAAATCTGCACATGGGCTCACTTGAAATATATCGAGCGACATGACGGCTCGGCATTGATAGTGCAGCCCTGTCCGCCTATTGCCAGTTATATCGAAAAGCGCTTTCCCGATTTGTTCAAAAAGCTCTCTCCGGTCTGCAGTCCGATATTATGCGCTTCCATTTATCTTAAGAAGGTTCTTAAGCTGCCTGGGAAAATCGCCGCGCTAACCCCCTGCCCGGCCAAGTCTTACGAATTCAGCAAATCGGACAGCATCAGCTACAACGTAACCTTCAAAAAGCTGGCAGATTGTCTGCCAGGGCGCGGCGCATCCCTCCCGGAAGCAGACTTCGAATTCGACGATGTTGCTGTTGCAAAGGCCGGAGCGCATATTTTGCCGCGTCTTCGCCTCGAAAGCGCAATGAGCTCCATCGGCTGCATAAGCTTCAAAAGTTTTAAGGAGGATATTGATATAAAAAGCAGCGCGGGTAGCATCTATGCTTACCTGGCTTCGGGTTTGAAAGAGGGACCGGGCAGCAGACCTGTGCTGATTGATGCGCTGAACTGTCCGGGCGGCTGCAAAAACGGTCCGGGCGGCAATATTTGCAATCCGATCGTTATACATAATACGCATAAAGAAATTGAAGACTTAACAGAGGAAGATAGCAAGCAGGCAGGGCTTTTTTCAGTTTTTGACGATATCCTTCAGCTTGCCGATTACACAAACCCAATTAGTGTTGATGACATCTAAAAAATCACAAAGGCCGGGAATATATGCTCTGCAAGATCGTCCGCGCTTCTCATTATTTTAGAAATTTCAGGTTCATATTTGCAATTTGTTGGTGTTCTCATTTTTTGCCGACGTTTCAATTTTTTCGCCGTTTCTGATAAAATATGCTATAATCTCTGCAAAGAGTTTTGCGGTATATTTTACTTTCGCCGCGCGCGATTTGAACGCTCTTTATTATCTTTCACCTATGAAATTTTACTTTTTGCTCAAGGGAGAGCCGCGATGAGATATTTCCACGGGATAGACCCTGTATTTGACGAAAGGTCGGAGATTCTTATACTCGGCTCCTTTCCGTCTGTAAAGTCAAGGGAGGGCATGTTTTTCTACCATAACCCGCAAAACCGCTTCTGGAGGGTTCTTTCCGCAGTTTTAGCCTTTCCCGAGCCCGTCACTACCGCTGATAAGCGGGCTATGCTGCTGAAAAACCGCATAGCCCTGTGGGACGTCGCCGCAAGCTGCGAAATAAGAGGCTCCGACGACGGCAGCATATCCGACGTCCTGCCTAACGACCTTACGAGGATCACTTCTTCGGCGAAAATAAGGCATGTATTTACAAACGGCGGCGCCGCCGACAGGCTTTACCTAAGGTACGGATTCGCGCAGACCGGAATAACGGCCCGCCGCCTGCCATCAACCAGCCCGGCCAACGCAGCGTTTGATTTCGAGCGCCTTAAGAAGGCGTGGTCGGCGGTGGCGGAGGCGCTTAAAGAGACATAAAAAAGCTTGACGCCCGCTTAAAGCGGGCGTCAAGCGCTAAAACCGACAAGAGCGCGGTAATTTCCCGCGCTCTTATTATGTTCAATTTAATAGATATTTTTTTATCGTTTCGGTGGCGGAGGAAATATCTGCGCTTAAGGTAAGCGTTATGTCGAAATTTTCCTTTTCGCTGAGCTCCGAAAGCCAGTCCAGAAACGCGTCTACCCCCGCGGTATCGTTACCGTCTATTATTTTGAAAAGTCCGTCAACAAAAATATGTGAAATATCATAGTTGCCGGCAAGCACACCGCTGATAAACCCCTTGAGGAAATCCATGCCTCTGCACCCGTACTGGCTGGTACAGACGTGGCGAGCCCGACTGGGAATGCTGTATCTCAAATTCGGTTCTTTTTCTATGCAGACGACGCTTCCTCTCTCTTCGTCAAGAGCCTTCTGCACCTGCTCGAGAAGCTGCTTTGTTTTTCCGGAGCCCTTGAGGCCCATAATCACCCTAACCATGTTGACCACGCTCCCAGTTTATTATTGCGGCTTGGCCGCTTGTCTATACTTTACCATCTTTTTATTATATCCGCAACCGGATTTTACACTGTTAACGAATTGTTTATACCCCAGGCTTGCCCAAAAGCCTGAACATATTGCGCTTATATTCCTCAACGCCCGGCTGGTCGAAAGGATTTACGCCGCCCATATAGCCGGAGAGGCCGCAGGCGAATTCAAGAAAATAGACAAGCGCGCCGAAGCTCTCTTCGCTTATACGCTCAAGCCTCAGCTCTATGCAGGGGACCCCTCCCCTTATATGCGCGGCTTTTGTCGCCTCAAGAGCCGCCCTGTTTATCTCCGTAAGGCTCCGTCCCGCCAGATAACCCAGCCCGTCCAGATTTTCTCTGTCCGAAGGCACAAAAATCTCCCGCCTTGACGATTCGAAGGACACGAAGGTTTCCATAAGGCTTCTCTCGCCGTCCTGTATATACTGACCCATCGAATGCAGATCGGCGCTGTATTCAACGCTTGCAGGGAATATGCCCATACCGCCTTTTCCCTCGCTTTCGCCGAAGAGCTGCTTCCACCACTCGGCCATAAAACGGAAGGCCGGCTCAAAGCAGGCAAGTATCTCTATCTTTTTTCCAGCGCGGTATAGAGCCTGACGGGCGATTGCATATCGCCAGGCCTCGTTTTCCATTCCTTTGCAAGAAAGGATGCTCATTTCACTTGCGGCGCCGTCCAGCATTCTCCGTATGTCGATGCCCGCCGCCGCTATCGGCAGCAGCCCGACAGCGGAAAGGACGCTGTAACGCCCGCCTATGTCGTCCGGCACGACAAATGTCTCGTAGCCTTCCGCAAGAGCAAGCTGCTTCAGCGCTCCCCTCTTACGGTCGGTAGTAGCGTAGATTCTGCGCCTTGCCCCTTCCGCGCCGTATTTTCGCTCCAGAAGCTCCCTGAAAAGTCTGAAGGCCACCGCGGGCTCCGTAGTCGTGCCCGACTTTGAAACTACGTTTACCGAAAACTCCCTGTCGCGCACAAAATCGAGCATGCGTCCAAGATATTCGCCAGAAAGATTGTTGCCCGCAAAAATAATATTGGGAGTATCTTTATCGAGCAGGTTGTATTCCGGCGACCTCAGCAGCTCTATCGCCGCCCGGGCGCCGAGATATGAGCCGCCTATACCTATTACTACAAGCGTATCGGAGTCCTTCTTTATCCTGCCGGCTGCTTCAAGTATCCTTTCGGCCTCCTGCCGGTCATAAGCTTCGGGAAGCCTGACCCAGCCCGTAAATTCCCCGCCCTCTCCCTTTCCGCTCTCAAGCATGCAATGGGCAGCTCTCGCTTCACCGGCCAAGGTAAAAAGCTCGCTTCCGTTAACAAAATCGGAGATGCCCGACAAATCTGTCCTTATCATACTCGCACCATCCCGTAAAAAAATAGCCTTGTGATAAACAAGGCTATTTTAACTCAAATATTCCTTTTTTACAAGCGCGCTCCCGCCATCATCAATATATACCTCATATATATCTGCCACCAGGTCATTCTGTTCACGTTTTCCGCGGCGACGAGCGGCAGCTCCTTTATAAGCTCCCCCTTCTGGCTGCGGATCGTAATCGCTCCGAGTTTCTGCCCCTTGCTTACAGGGGCCCTGACCGATTTTTCCAGAGCAACAGTTTTTGTGATTCCGACAGCCTCCTTTTTCTTCAGAAGAAGGCTTGCGCCTCCGCTGACAACAGGCTGTACATGCGAGGCCTCGCCGAGCTCTACCGGAACCGGCGGAATAGGCTCGTCTGGAGTCGCTTTCTCAAGGGTATATGCTGAGAAAGCATAGTTTAATAGCGCTTTTGCGGCCTCAAAGCGGATGTCGGAGGTTTCTGCGTGCATTACTACCGCTATGTATTCTACGCCGCCTCTCTCGGCGGTCGCCGAAAGGCAGAACATCGCTTCGTCGGTAAAGCCTGTTTTCAGCCCCGTAGCGCCGTTGTAGAAACGGACCAGCTTATTTGTGTTCGTGATGCCGAACTGCCCGTTCCTGACCTTATCCATCCATATCGTAGTGTATTTTTTTATAAAGCTGTGCTTTATAAGCTCCCTGGACATCAGGGCTATGTCGTAAGCCGAAGTCAGATGCTCCGAGCGGGTCGGAAGACCCGTGCAGTTGGAAAAAACGGTGTCGCTCATTCCAAGCTCCTTAGCCCTGTCGTTCATCAGCTTAACAAAGGCGGACTCGCTCCCCGCCAGATGTTCGGCAAGCGCGACCGAGGCGTCGTTTGCCGAACAGACCACGACGGATTTCAGCAGTTCCTCGAGGCTCATTTTTTCACCTTCTTCGAGGAATATCTGCGAACCGCCCATGCCCGCCGCGTTTGAGCTTGCGACCACGCTGTCCTTGAGCGACACCGTGCCGGATTCTATGGCTTCCACGACGAGAAGTATGGTCATAATTTTAGTCACGCTCGCGGGAGCGCAGCGCTTATGGGCGTTCTGCTCAAAGAGTATCTGACCCGTTTCCTTTTCCATAAGTATTGCGGACGGCACGGCGACGCCTATATTTTCCATGGTGACTATCGCCTCGGAGGCCGGCACCCAGGCGAAATCTTCGGGATTGGCTTCCGCCGCAAAGGCAAAGCTTCCGCAGAGCATAGACGCGGCGAGCAGGGCGGCCACTATTTTTTTCATATTCGCAATCATCCCTTTACGATAAGTTGTCTTAAGGCATGATATGAATTAAACTTCGTTTATATAACAGTTTGGCCGATTTTGATTATTGCTCTTGAAAAATTTTAAAGTTATGCTATAATCTCTTTTGTCTGCGGGTGTAGTTCAATGGTAGAACACCAGCTTCCCAAGCTGGATACGTGGGTTCGATTCCCATCACCCGCTCCAGAAATAGCAGGGCGGCGTATCGTGCGGCTCTGTTTTTTATTTTCGGCTTAAAACCTTTTTATAGGCGTTGCATAAATGATTTTTGCTCTTTCGACCGCGCCCTGCATAGAGATTTCCGCCGGCTTTCGAGCAATTAAGGCGTCCGCCGGGCGCCTATAAATTTGCGCTTCCCAAAACAGACATTGAAAAACGCCACCGGAAGTAGGATAATGTACCTGCGCCCGTGGCGTTAATATAACATGGGGGATTCTTATGGGAAAAGGGATAAGGAGAAACCGGATATTAAGGATTCTGCGCATAAATTACAAAAAGGACAAATCCGTTTTCATTACATATTTTATTTTGCGTCTGCTCGTAATCGTCGTGATGACAAGCCAGTTCGTCAACAGGTCATACGACTCGGTTTTCATGTGCCTGCTTACGCTTATCCTTTTCCTTTTGCCCTCATTTATTGAAAAGAGGCTGAAGATAGACCTTCCCAACGTGCTGGAAATAATAGTGCTGCTTTTTATTTTTTCGGCCCAGATTCTGGGCGAGATAAGCGAATACTACATAATCTACCCTTACTGGGACACCATGCTCCATACCGTCAACGGCTTCCTGTGCGCCGCCATCGGGATAGCGATGATAGACATTTTAAACCGGAGCGAGAGGTTCAAGTTCAATATGTCCCCCGCCTTTGTCGCATTGGTCGCTTTTTGCTTCTCGATGACCATAGGCGTGATCTGGGAGTTCTTTGAATTTGGAATGGACACTTTTTTCAGATTCGACATGCAGAAGGACACCGTATTGAAATCCATAAGCTCCGTAGCGCTTCACCCCGATGGAAAAAACATTCCCGTCGTTATTCAGGTCCAGGAAGTTATTGTTAACGGCGAGCGCTGGAACCTGGGAGGCTATCTGGACATCGGACTTATCGATACGATGATGGACCTTTTTGTGAATTTCATAGGCGCCCTCATATTTTCGGTAATCGGCTATTTTTATATCAAAAACCGCGGGAAGGGACGCTTCGCCAGGGTATTTATGCCGACGCGCAAAAAGGATACCCCCGCGGAAATCCAGGCGGAAAAATCCCTTAAAGCGGCCCCCGGAAAAGATAACCGACAAAAAGGAACCTGAATCGCGGCAAAAAATAAGCGGGGCGCAAAGTTTAAGCCAATTGCGCCCCGCTTTTACAAACGGCACCGATATTATCCTGCAATTTACAGTTTTGCCAATTAATTGGTAATTATTAACATTTGCACAGCGTTATCCACAATTGGTGTATCGTTTTGTGTCGGAAAAGCCCGTTCACCGTCGAAAGCGGCTCTGCAACGCTCAGTCAACGCCTGCGCTGCTATTATTTTCGGTCGAAAATGCTCTCTCCCCGGCAGTCTATGCCTACTGTCAGAGGCATTTTCTCGATTGTCATAAGCTTTACGGATTCGCAGCCGAGCTCTGGAAACGCAACGACCTCGGCGCTTTTTATATGCCTTGCTATGAGCGCTCCCGCGCCCCCGACCGCACAGAGGTATATGGCTCCGTTCCTTACTATTGCCGAAATCACGTCGGCGCTCCTCTCGCCCTTCCCTATCATGCCGAGGAGCCCCAGGTCGAGAAGGCGGGGCGAGAACTTATCCATGCGGCTCGAAGTCGTAGGACCGCAGGAACCGACGGCCATGCCCTCCCTTGCCGGCGTGGGTCCGGCGTAATATACGACCGCTCCGCGAATATCGAAGGGAGGTTCCTTCCCTTCGTCCAGAAGCTCAAATATTCTTTTATGGGCAGCGTCCCTGGCGGTATATATGCATCCGGACAATATGACCCTGTCACCGGCTCTCAGCCCGGGTATGGCGTCCTTAAGCTCCGAAGTGTTGACTTCCGCTGTTTTCCTAGACAATATCAGCACCCCCGCTAGTCAGTCTGTCCCTGCTCCGAGTCCTTTACGAACTTTTCAAGCTCGTTGAAATCGTTCGCCGTCTTGTCAAGGACGGAGCTTACAAGCCCTATTCGCTTGTCGATGTTGCTGATTTCTCCCCTCAGGTGCGCCGCCGTTATCTCGGTTCCGCAGCGGATATCTTCATATTCTATTTTGAGCGCCGCGATGGTATTCATCAGCTTGCTCATGATGCGCTCGTATTTTTCCGTTGCGGCGGCTTCGATTTCCTGAGCCCTCTTGCAGGCCTCAACCTCCAGGGACGACAGTCTGCCCTTCAGCTTATTGAAGGTCTCTATGGTTTTTGCATCCTCATCGACCTTCGCCTTAAGCGCTTCTATCCGCGCCTTAAGCGCCTCCACGTTCTCGCTCTGGCGGCTGATTTCATCGTTTTCGCGCATGAGCCCGGAGACCTGGTCCGACAGAAAATCTATTTTCGAAAGCAATTCCTTTTTTTCGGCTTTAAGCCTTTCGCATTCCGCTTTGTATTCGTTAAGCTCCTTCGACATCGCGGTTATATAAGCCGCGACGTCGCTGCGGTTGAACCCGCCAAACATACTGCTTCTGAAACCGCCGACATCCATCGCCGTTCCCCGCCCTTCAACCGGAAATTATTAATAATTTTATCACAAAGCGGTCGTTATGGCAATAAAATATATAATCAGCCGCTTTGTTCTGAAGAAAATAATAATTTCGGCTGCGTGTTTGGTTTTTTAGTTATGAAATATTCATCTCTGTCTGAATAACGCATAATATTGTAAATTATAAAAAATCGTGAATTTTTGCGAGTTGTACACATTGTCCACATAATTGTCCACATCGCTTATGTTAACCTGAGCCAGAAAATATTCAGCCGCAATTGACATAATACTTATTTGCGGAACGAACAATGGCACTTGACATTTCGGTTTTTCATATTATAATAGTGGTACAATAAACCGATGAGCGGAAATAGTAACTGCAGATTCGACTTAAAAGAGAGCCGCGGGCGGTGAAAAGCGGCAAGAAGAACTGCGGCGAATGGCTCCGCGAGGGCAAACCCAAAGGATTTTTCCGAGTAGGGGCGACGGAGAGGGCGCTTCGTTAATAAACGCCGGCACATTCAGTGTGCGCTGAGAGGGCGCTGACGCGCCAAGCCGGGTGGCACCGCAGGAGCATAGGCTCTTGTCCCTGCAGCATATTGTTGGGGGACAGGGGTTTTTTTGTTGCCCGTCCCCAAAATTAAAGAAAGGGGAAAACGACATGTCAAAAAGCGAAATTCCTTACAAAATCAATCTCAGCGAATCGGAGCTTCCCAAGGCATGGTACAATGTTCGCGCAGACATGAAAACAGACCACCGCCCCATACTCCATCCCGGGACGCTCAAACCGGTAACTCTCGAGGACCTCAGCCCCGTTTTCTGCACCGAGCTTGCGAAGCAGGAGCTTAACGCAACCGATGCGTATGTTGAGATTCCTTTTGAGATCCGCGAATTTTACAAGATGTACCGGCCCTCGCCGCTGGTTCGCGCCTACTGCCTTGAAAAGGAGCTCAAGACGCCCGCCAAAATATATTATAAATTTGAGGGCGGCAACACCTCGGGCAGCCATAAGCTCAATTCCTCTATCGCTCAGGCCTATTACGCCAAGGCTCAGGGCCTCAAGGGCGTTACCACAGAAACCGGCGCAGGACAATGGGGCACCGCGCTTTCCATGGCCTGCGGCTACTTCGGGCTCGACTGCCGCGTATACATGGTCAAGGTTTCATATCAGCAGAAGCCTTACCGCAAGGGCGTAATGGAGACCTACGGGGCTACCATTATCCCCTCCCCATCCGACACCACCGAGGTAGGCCGGAAAATCCTTGCGGAGCATCCGGACACGACCGGAAGCCTCGGCTGCGCCATTTCGGAGGCGGTCGAATACGCCGTCACTCACGAAGGCTACAGATATGTCCTCGGCAGCGTTTTGAATCAGGTGCTCATGCACCAGTCCATAATCGGTCTGGAGGCGAAAGCCGCCATGGAAAAGTACGGCGAGTACCCGGATATCGTGATCGGCTGCGCAGGCGGCGGCTCAAACCTCGGAGGACTTATGGCTCCGTTCATGGAAGACAGGCTTAAGGGCAGGCACGCGCCATACTTCATCGCCGTCGAGCCCGCTTCCTGCCCCTCCATGACAAGAGGCAAATTCATGTACGACTTCTGCGACACGGGCAAGGTCACCCCCCTCGCCAAAATGTATACGCTGGGCGCGACCTACATCCCCTCTCCCAACCATGCCGGAGGCCTGCGCTACCACGGCATGAGCCCGATTCTCTCCCAGCTCTATCACGACGGCTATCTGGACGAGGCGAGGGCCGTCGAGCAAACGAAGGTATTCGAAGCGGCGACGCTTTTTGCAAGGGTCGAGGGCACGCTCCCCGCTCCCGAAAGCTCCCACGCCATCAGGGTTGCCATAGACGAGGCGCTAAAGTGCAGGGAAACGGGCGAGCAGAAAACCATACTCTTCGGGCTTTCCGGCACTGGCTATTTCGACATCTCCGCCTACATGTCTTACAAAGAAGGAACAATGACCGACCATATACCGACCGACGAGGAGCTCGAGGAAGGCTTCAAGGGCATTCCTTCCCTTCCGGGAATCCAGTGAATTAATCTGTATCAAAAACATGGTCGTGGGGGCCCGCCGCACGCGGCCGCCCACAAAAAAGAGGAGGAAACAGACGGTATAAACAAAAAAAAACACCGGCATTAAAACCCCGCAGCCGGGCAAGAATGAAAAAAATC
>JAJUGN010000066.1 GCA_029265975.1 Clostridiales bacterium | reverse complement strand
GGTCCGGCGGGGCCTCCGGGTCCGGCGGGGCCTCCGGGTCCGGCGGGGCCTCCGGGTCCGGCGGGGCCAGGAGGTGCCGGCTGTGCCTGCGTAGCGCAGATGAAAAACATCCTGCTGCAGCTAATAACCAGGTATCCGAACTCGAATATAACGGTAAAGCTTGACGAAAACGGCACAGCCAGCGGCAGGCCCTTCAGCATTACGGAGGGCACGATATTCAATCTTACGACAGCTTCGGGAGCCATCTCCGACCGGGTGAGCATATGCAGCATAGCCTATATTACGCTTACCGGTACCGACAGCTTCACCGGCTTCACTTATCTGCCCGCACCCACGCCTCCGCCCGTCGGCTGCGACGCGGAATGCGAGGCGGGAGTCAGAAACACGCTTCAGGCGCTGGCAAACGCGGGCAGATCCGCGGACGTATTTGCGGGCGGAAGCGCTACCGGGAACCGTCCCGTTACCCTTACTGCATACGGAGTCGCGATACTTGACAACAGCATTGCCGTATCAACCTGCAAGATAGAGAAAATATCCTAAAATTGCCTTTTGACGGTCCTCTTAATCTGTCCTTTTCTCGAAACAGCGGCTTTTCCGACTCAAAACCTCAAAATATAAGCGAGGCGCGCCTTTCCTGCTCGAGGTAAGGCGCGTCTTGCTTTGTTCAGCTTATATTTTTCCGGATTCCGACAGCCCGTCTGGTATATTTCCCTAAAAAAAGTGCGCGTTACAGTGCCGTTTTTGCACTTGCCATATGCACTTTCCTGATGTATAATGTTTAGATATAACCGGGCAGATAGATAGCAAGACAACTGATTTTTTTACGCGTGCTAAGGACAGTTTATGTATCCTTACTAGGCGTAAATAAATTAAAAGGATATTTTATATGGACAAAAAAACTGAAATCTTTGAAAAAATGCCGGTGCGCAAGGCGCTGGCCACCCTGGCGGTCCCCACCATACTCAGCCAGCTCATAACGATGATCTACAACCTTGCGGACACCTTCTACATCGGGCAGACTGGCAACCCCTTGATGGTCGCGGGAGTTTCCATTTCCTTTCCGCTTTTCTTCCTGATAATCGCCATAGCAAACCTTTTCGGCATAGGCGGCGGGAGCCTTATATCCAGGAAGCTCGGTGCCAAGCGTCCGGAGGAGGCCAAACGCATCAGTTCCTTCTCGTTCTGGACAGGCGCGATAATTGCGGTGCTCTACTCCCTGTTTATTTTCTTCAACATGGATACCCTTCTGAGGATGCTGGGCGCGAGCGAAAACACGATAAGGTATTCAAAGGACTATGTGACCTGGGTAATAGTCGTCGGCGGCCTGCCGACCTCCATAGGCGCCCTGATGGGGCATTTTCTCCGCAGCGAGGGCTTTGCTAAGTACTCGAGCGTGGGCATAGCCTTCGGCGGTATACTCAACATAATTCTGGATCCCATATTCATTTTCCCCCTGGCTATGGGAGTCAAGGGCGCCGCCATCGCGACTATGATCTCAAACACCTGCGCCATGTTCTACTACTTCATCGTGCTGGCTAGGCTCGGCAAAAGATCCGTGCTGTCCATCTCTCCCAAGCTCTACCTTCTGCCCGCCTCGGACGTGATTCAGGTCTTTTCCGTGGGACTTCCGGCGGCGCTAGCCAACCTGCTGGCGAGCCTTTCCGCCATGCTCTTCAACAAGCTCGCCTCCGGCTACGGAGACATAACCGTGGCCGCCATCGGCATTGCGAGAAGGACGAATATGATCCCGATGAGCGTTGGAATGGGCCTGACGCAGGGCATGCTGCCGCTTATGGCCTATAACTACGCCGCGAAAAACTACAAGCGCATGGATGATGTCAACAAGGCCGGGCGATACGCCGCCTACGCCGTATCGATCGCATGCATAATCCTTTTTGAGATATTCCCCGAACAGATAGTGAGAATATTCATAAGGGATCCGGCCACCGTCAGGCTCGGCGCCACCATACTCAGAATAGAGTGCCTTGGCGTTCCTATGATGCTCACGAACTTTATGACGAACACCACATTTCAGGCAATGGGCAAGGGGATGCATTCTTTTGTGCTGTCTATCTGCCGGCAGGGGCTTATCGCAATCCCGCTCATGTTCCTCATGCGCTCGGTCTTCGGTCTTTTCGGACTTATCTGGACTCAGCCACTTTCAGATTTTCTCACCATGCTGATTTCTCTGACCCTTTACTACTCTACAATTAAGAAGCTCCGCCGCGAGAGCGATGAGATGGAACAGGCGCTTTCCCGAACGAACGGGGAAACGGCGGCCGCCGACGCGGAGGCTCTCTCCGGCGAGGCGGAGCGGATACTTGAGACCGCATCCGAAAAAATCGCCACCGCCGCGGCCGAGGAACTTGACGCGTAAAGCGAAGAATTTTCAGCGCCGCATGCAGGCACACAAGTATATTGAACGGCATAGCTCAGCCCCCGTCCGTACCCGGACGGGGGCTTCAGACTGTCGAAAAAGCCTTTTGGGCTTTTTCGACAAGGTGGTTGCACGACGGCCGCTCTGCCGCGCCCGTCATGAGAGGTGTCATTTCCGACGTACACGCCGCCGGAAATGACAGATTTTACTTTGTTTCCGCCATTCGCGGCGGAAATTCTGCGAAGCTTTTTTGCCGTAAACAAGTTTTTCGACAAGCTTCAAGCGCTGTACGGGCTCATCGAATCTGAATACGGAAGAAAACCGCGCCCGCCGCGCTTTTTGACCTCGTACATCGCCGTATCCGCCTTGTTTATGAGCGTGTCGGCATCCTTCCCGTCGGACGGGAAAAAGCTCATGCCGAGACTGGCCCCGACGGGAATCCTTCTTTCGTTGATAATCACGGTTTCTCCTAGCTCACTGACCATCGCTTCGGCTACCTTTCCGGCGTAAGCCGGATCGTTTATATTCCTGAGCACGGCTATGAACTCGTCGCCGCCTATCCTGCTTATCATATCCTCGGGACCTACGGCGCGCTTCAGCCTAAGCGCCGAGGCTTTGATCACCTTGTCCCCTATATCGTGTCCGTATTTGTCGTTTATTTCCTTGAACTTGTCCAGGTCTATGAAAATAACCGCGAATTTAGCTCCGCCGTCCATTATAAGGGAGCCAAGCTCCTCCATAATTTTCTTTCTGTTATAAACGCCGGTGAGAGAATCGTAGTAAATAAGATGCCTTATCCTCTCCTCCGCCAGCCTTCTTTCCCGGACCTCGTTTTTGAGCCTTATATTTGATTCCTCGAGCCTCTTGTAGGCTTTTTCCGTCTCCACCTTGCTTTCGGTGAGCTCGCTCCTCGCGATAAAGTCGCTCAGGTAGCTTTTGTACCTCATCTCCGAGATTATGAAAGCAATTGTTCCCGTAATTGCTGTGTTTACAAGGTGGCTGACCAGCGTTCCCCTGTTCCCGACCAGCATAATCAGGCCCGCGTCGAATACGGCTATCGAGAGAGAATATGTGACGGCCGCCTCAAAGGGCGGCAGGAACGGTATTGCGGAAACCCCGAAAACGCAGATTATAAAAGCGGAAATCTGTCCGCTTATAAAAAGGTCGTTCAAGCCCAGGAAAATTCCCCAGGCAAGGATAGCGGAAGTATAGGCGTTGTAGAACGCCCTGGCTCTCCATACGCTTTTTTCGTTCTTAAAAACTTTTTCGAGAGCAAGCCACAGCAGAATAATCAGGAAGATGAGCAAATGCGAGCAGAAAAGTCGAACATAAGCCGGATTTGCGCTCCACGACGCCCTGTAAACCAGAATATCCACAGCTATCAGCAAGGCGTTCATAATAAGCAGCACGGGCGACAGCCTTCTGCAGATAGCTACATTATTGAACGCCCTCGCATTTTCAAAGTCAATTTTTCTCTGGCCCATACTGCAGGAGTCAATCCGGAATGACATATGTTCACTCCCCTCATATAATATGTCGGTATGTGTCGAATTTTTCTTATTATAATATATAAAAAAAATCGAAAATGCAATAAGCAATAGAAATAACGCCTTTCATCAGGAAAGAAGCCGTTATGCGGGACTGCCGCAAGGCCGTCCCCCTTCAGATTGTCAAAAAACTTGTTTAGGGCAAAAAAGCTTCGCAGAATTTCCGCCACGAATGGCGGAAACAAAGTCAAATCTGTAATTTCCGGCGGCGTGTACGTCGGAAATTACACCTCTCATGACGGGCACGGCAGAGCGGCCGTCATGCCCCCCCTTGTCAAAAAAGCCCAAAGGGCTTTTTTGACAGTTTTATGGGGGACTGCCGCAGGGCAGTCCCCCATAAAATCCGCTCTGTTTTTGCCGGAAATCTATATCCTTTCTTCCCACCAGCCGAAGGCCAGCCGTCCCTCCGCTGGGACCATCTCCTCAACCGAGAGGAATATCATGAAGCTGCCCCCGGGCGGGAATATCAGCTTCCCGTTTTCAGTTTCGGCAAGCGTTATGCCCGGTTTGCCTCTCCTGACAAAGGCCTTTGCCCCTCCTATCGGTTCTCCGCTGACGTTCGACGCGTGCTGAAGCTTAACGAGCGGTATTGGAACCGGCCGGTATGCCGTGTTAGCCGGAACGGCAGGCGACTCGGAATAAGCGCCTAGCGGAGGGGTGGAATTGAACCAGAACTGCGCGCGGTACGGCGCTTCGGAAATGTCCGTAACCGTCCACACGTTGACGTGAAGGTTCACCCCCGAGCCGCGCGGGTTATAAAGCCTTGCCCAGGCGCTCTTTCCCGAACCCAGCTTAAGGCGGTCCGCATAGCCTATGAAGTATTTCCCGTTCATGGATTCGTAGGTCTCGAGCGGTATATCGACGGTTTTTACAGGCGGGATACCCGCAAAATCTGTATCATGCATTATATTCACCTCAAATCAGCCCGCTACATTATATGATAACCGCGCGTCATTAATTGACTGAAAACCCGACTATAACTTATCGACAACCGAGTTTGTATATATTGACATCTTGAAATATCCGAGGAAAAAACATATAATTTATATAAGGCGCGGCGGATCCCGCGTGATTTCGACATTTGGAGGCAGTTATGAAAAAAGTCAGGATCACAGCTATTGTTATTGCGGCGGCCGTGCTTGTTTCAGGCTTTGCGTTTACGGCTTCGGCCGCTTCCGGGCGCAGAGAGCTTGCCGAGGGCGCACGCATTCGGGCCGGCGCCTGGATGCGTCTCGAGAGCCTTGTTAAGGCCGGAACCATAACGGCGGAACAGGCTAAGGCTGTTAAGGCGGCGGCATCCAAGGCCGCATACTCCGCGGCCTCCGAGAGTCTCGGGGAGGCTCTCGCTTCTTTGAAGAGCTCGGGAACTCTGACCGAGGAACAGGCGAAGGCGGTGGCCGACGCCGCGGCGGCGCAGACCGCCGTCGGAAAAGCCGGAATGAACCTATTAAAAAAGCTCATAGATGATAATACGATCACCCGGAAACAGGCCTCGGAAATTGTAAAGGCCTTCTTAAAGGTGCAGAAAGAAAAGCTTCCCTCGGCCGTAAAATCCGCTGTTGGCGCGCTGGTATCCGAAGGAACGATTACGCAGGCTCAGGCCGACGCAATACTAAGCCCCGTAAAGTCTTCAAGCGGGCACGCTTCCTCAGGGGAAAAGAAAACCTTTCGCGGGAGGACGAGAACTCCCGTTGAAAAGACCTCAAGGGCCTGAAACGTGCGAAAAGCATTTTGTGACATATGCTTATGACATTGACGGCGGACGCAAAATTGCGTCCGCCGTCAGACTGCCGAAAAAGCCCAAAGGGCTTTTTCGGCAAGGGTATTGCATGACTGCCGCTCTGCAGCGCCCGTCATGAGAGGTGTCATTTCCGACGTACACGCCGCCGGAAATGACAGATTTGACTTTTTTCCGCCTTTCGTG
>JAJUGN010000073.1 GCA_029265975.1 Clostridiales bacterium | reverse complement strand
GTCATTTCCGGCGGCGTGTACGTCGGAAATGACACCTCTCATGACGTGCGCGGCAGAGCGGCCGTCATGTACCCCCCCTTGTCGAAAAAGCCCTTTGGGCTTTTTCGGCAGTCTGACAGGCATGAGAGCAAGCTCATGCCTGTTTAATTATTTTGCGATTGTTTATTTGCTCATGCCATGTTAAAATGTCTTTAATATTGCCAAAAACGGGGGAAAAAGCATGAACCATGAAATTATGAGCGGCGACGAAGCCGTCGCTAGAGGTGCATGGGAGGCCGGCGTTACCGTCGCCGCCGCTTATCCCGGCACCCCGAGTACGGAGATACTCGAAAATATTTCCGCTTATAAGGAAGATATCTACTGCCAATGGGCCAATAATGAAAAGGTCGCGTCCGAAATCGCCGTCGGCGCCTCCATAGGCGGGGCACGGGCTCTTGCGGCCTTCAAGCATGTGGGAATGAACGTGGCGGCAGACCCGATATTCACGGCGGCATATACCGGAGTAAACGGCGGACTTGTATTTGTCAGCGCGGACGACCCGGGCTGCCACAGCTCCCAGAACGAGCAGGACAACCGCCATTACGCCCCGCACGCGAAGCTTATCTGCATAGAGCCTTCCGACTCGCAGGAGTGCAAGGATTTTACGATCGCAGCCTTCGAGCTCAGCGAGAAATTCGACGTTCCGGTGCTGCTGCGAATGACGACACGGGTATGCCACTCGAAAAGCATAGTGACTCTCGGCGAAAGAAACAGGGCAGCATCGAAAAAATACGAAAGCAGGCCCTCCAAATACGTTATGGTGCCCGCAAACGCCGTGGCAAGGCACGTCGTGCTCGAGGAAAACCTCAAACGCGCGGAGGATTATGCTTACGGCAGCGAATTGAACAGGGTGGAGTGGGGGGACCGCTCCGTCGGGATAATTACAAGCGGAATTTCCTATCAGCACTCCCGCGAGGCTTTCGGCGACAAGGCCTCCTATCTCAAGCTGGGCATTACTTACCCGATATCAGCGAAGCTTGTCAGGGAATTCTGCTCGCAGGTAGACAAGGTATATATTGTCGAGGAGGGCGACCCCTATCTTGAAAACAGCGTGCGGGCTCTCGGCATAGAATGCCTGGGCAAAGAGGTGGTCACGCTGCAGGGCGAACTGAATTCGCAGATTGTTGGAAAAGCCTTCGGCGTAATAAAGGAAACGGAAAAATACGAGGTGGACGCAAAGGCTCCGGCCCGTCCTCCGGTGCTATGCGCCGGATGCCCTCACCGCGGCTTTTACTTTGCCCTCAACAAGCATAAAGGAGAGATATTGGCGGCTGGGGACATCGGCTGCTACTCGCTCGGCGCAAGCCCCCCGTTCAACGGCTTTGAAACGCTTATATGCATGGGCGGCGGCTTCTCAATGCCGATAGGGCTCTCGAAGGCGCTTGAAAAGCAGGGAGACGGACGCAAGGTCTTCGGAATACTCGGAGACTCTACATTCTTCCATTCCGGAATAACCAGCCTTATAGACGCGGTGCATGCCGGGGCCAACGTATGCCTCTGCCTTTTGGACAACAGCATAACAGCGATGACCGGACATCAGCAGAACTCCGGTACGGGCATAAGCCTCATGGGCTATGAGGTTCCCAAAATCGACGTGCTTAAGCTCGTGCTCGCCTCGGGGGTGGAGGAATCCAAGGTGAGAATCGTGGATCCGCTCGATCTGCAGGCGATGGACAAGGCCATAACCGACGCAATAGCCTCTGACGGCGTTTTTGTCATAATTACCAAAAGGCCATGCGCGCTTCTCAAGGAGGTCATAAAAGCGAACGCGGGCGCCCACTGCGTGATAGATCCTGACAAATGCAAGGGCTGCAGGGCCTGTACGAAGGTGGCCTGCCCCGCTCTGGCCTTTGAAAACGGAAAGGCATATATAGCGGATCCCGCAAACTGCAACGCCTGCGGCCTTTGCGCCCAGATGTGCAAATTCGGCGCTATTTCGAAGGTGGGGTAATAAAATGACTACAAACATTCTTTTAACCGGCGTAGGCGGGCAGGGAACGATACTTACGACTAAAATACTCTCCGAAGGCCTCGTGAAACTCGGTTTCGATGTGAAAATGAGCGAAATACACGGTATGAGCCAGCGCGGAGGCACAGTAAACACCCAGCTTAAATTCGGAAGCAAGGTTTACGCGCCCAATATCGGGCAAGGCGAGGCGGACATCATTGTCGCATTTGAAAAGGTGGAGGCGCTGCGCGCCCTTCCTTACCTCAAAAAGGGCGGCAGGATAATAATGGACGACAGGGAGATATACTCCATGCCTGTCTTGACCGGACAGCAGGAATACCCTCACGACGCCGATCAAATCCTCATAAAGACGGTCGGAAACGTCACCGTAATACCGGCGTCGAGAATCGCTGCGGAAATAGGCTCCATACGCTCGCAGAACATCTGCCTTTTGGGCGCGCTTGTCGCGGCGCTCGAGCTCGGCGGAATGGACTGGGAAGAGCTTGTGGCGTCACACGTTCCTCCCAAGACGGCTGAGCTTAACCTTAAAGCGTTCAGGGCGGGATACGAGCTTGCCGTAAAAAAATAAACGCAAAAAAGGGTGCGGACAGATTGTCCGCACCCTCAGCTTGTCAAAAAACTTGTTTACAGCAAAAAAGCTTCGCAGAATTTCCGCCACGAATGGCGGAAAAAAGTCAAATCTGTCATTTCCGGCGGCGTGTACGTCGGAAATGACACCTCTCATGACGGGCGCGGCAGAGCGTCCGTCATTAAGCCCCCTTGTCAAAACAGCCCTTTGGGCTTTTTTGACGGTCTGGAGTGCGGACAGATTGTCCGCACCCTTTTTTGACGTTTTCAGGGCTAGT
>JAJUGN010000072.1 GCA_029265975.1 Clostridiales bacterium | reverse complement strand
GACCGTGCTGTTCTCTGCAGCCGCTCAGGCGAAGAATGGCCCGATCCCTGACAAGGTCATCTACGATGTGCGCATGGATCAGACCATCGCCATCAAGGATACTGCAGAAGGAAAGACCGACGTCTTCTTTACCGGTCTGAATGCCAAGACCTATCTGGGGGCATCCGGCGGACGCCCTGCTTATTCGCGGGAGATTATTTGCATGGAGCTTTCAAAGGAAATAATCCAATACATAGAGCGCAGCGAAGCCGAGGCTTTCGAGCTTCTGACCACGCTCGGCAGGATACCGGCGCCCTCGAACCACGAGGAAAAACGGGCTGTTTTCTGCAAGGAATGGCTAGAAAGGCATGGCGCGGAGGGCGTATACATCGATTTCGAGCTGAACGTGGTCTATCCCGTCGGCTGCTCAAGCGACTGTCCGCTCGTCGTGTTCATGGCGCACAGCGACATAGTTTTTCCCGACACCGTGGAGCTGCCGCTTGCCGTGGAGGACGGGCTCGTAAAGTGTCCCGGCATAGGTGACGACACCGCTAACGTCGCCGCGCTTCTGACGGCGGCCGGATATATTGCCGAGAAGAGGCTCCGCCCCTCCGGCCGCGGGGTTCTGATCGTTATAAACTCCGGCGAGGAGGGTCTCGGCAACCTGAAAGGCTGCCGGAAAATATTCAGGGATTTCGGGCACAGGATAACCGAGCTGATCTCCTTCGACGGGACCTGCCGGAACATTGTGAACAGATCCGTCGGCTCCCGTCGCTACAAGGTTGAAATTCTCACGCAGGGCGGGCACTCCTACTGGAATTTCGGCAGGCCGAGCGCTGTCGCCGAGATTTCCTCCCTCATAAGCGAACTTTACGGCGTGAGGCTGCCATCAGCGGGAAAAACCACCTTCAACGTCGGAGAGCTGCGCGGCGGCACCTCGGTCAACTCCATAGCGCAGCACGCCGAGATGCTTTACGAATACCGCTCCGACGATTCCCGCTCCCTGGAAGCCATGGAGAAACTTTTCAGAAGCATACTTGACTCGCGCCGCTCAAGTGACGTAAAGGTAAATGCGGAGCTTCTTGGCGAACGTCCCTGCATGGGAGCAGTTGAAGAAGACCGGCTCCGCGCCCTGACTGAAAGGGCCGCGGAAGCGGTCAGAAGGCATTACGGGCTTGAGCCTGAGCCCTTGTCCGGCTCCACCGACTGCAACATTCCCCTTTCGAAAGGCATACCCGCCGTCAGCGTCGGCTGCTACGACGGCGGCGGCGCTCACACGAGGGAGGAATACGTTAAGATTGAAAGTCTTCTGCCGGGGCTGAAGCTCGCCTTTGATCTTATATTGGGCTATTTTTGACAGATACTCCCCGGCGCAGAGCAGCGCCCGACGCAAGAAAAGCGCCGGGCCTCTTTTTTTACGCTCCGAAGCCTGAGATTTTTACATGCTCTTGACTCAAAATATTTTGACATAGCGAAATATTGCTGTATAATTGTTTGGAGCAATCGGGTCAAGGCCCGACCTTTTCATCAAAACCATTACGGGACGCGGAAACATGAAAAACATAAAATCCAAAAGACTGCGCAGCTTTTTTTATTTTTTGACCATAATAGGGCCCGGGCTCATAACCGTAAACGCGGGAAACGACGCCGGCGGCATAGCTACTTACGCCTCAGTCGGAGCCTCCTACGGCTACAAGATGCTCTGGGGTCTGCTTCTCATTACCTTCAGCCTGGCGGTCGTCCAGGAAATGAACGCAAGGATGGCCGTGGTAACAGGCAAAGGGCTTTCCGACCTCATACGAGAAAAATTCGGCGTAAAGTGGACTTTTTTCGCCATGCTTGTCCTGCTCGCGGCCAATTTCGGCGTTATACTCGGCGACTTTGCCGGTATCGCGGCCAGCATGGAGCTTTTCGGCGTAAGCAAGTATATTTCGGTGCCGATTGTTTCGGTTGCAATCTGGTTTCTCGTCACCAAGGGCTCCTACAACAGGGTAGAAAAGATATTCATGCTTTTCACCTTCGTTTTCTTCAGCTATATCATATCCGCCTTTCTGGTCAAGCCGGACTGGGGAGAGGTATTCAGGAGCATGGCGTCTCCTTCGATATCCCTTGAAACGGGCTTCCTGCTCACCTTCATCGGTATGATAGGGACCACTATCACTCCCTACATGCAGTTTTATCTCCAGTCGGCAATCGTAGACAAAAACCTGAACATAGACGAGTACAAATACGAAAAGCTGGACGTGTATATCGGGGCGTTTTGGGGCGACGCGGTTTCCTTTTTTATTATAGTTTCCACCGCAGCTACCCTATATAAAGCCGGCATAGATATAAGCTCCGCGAAGGACGCAGCGATAGCGCTGAAGCCCCTCGCCGGGCAATACGCCTATATCCTTTTCGGTGCGGGCCTTTTCGGGGCCTCCGTGCTTGCGGCATCAGTCATTCCCCTCTCGACTTCCTATGCCATATGCGAGGCTTTCGGATGGGAAAGCGGCGTGGACAGGAAGTACCACGAGGCTCCGGCCTTCTTCGCCATATATACCGGCATAATAATCGCAGGCGCGGCGCTCATCCTCCTGCCAGGGCTCTCTCTTATAAAGATTATACTTGTCACTCAGCAGATAGCCGGCATCCTGTCTCCCATTATCCTCACCTTTATGATAATACTTGTGAACGACAAAAACATAATGGGCAAATATGTCAATTCCAAGACGCAGAACGTTGTTTCAATCGCCACGGTAGCATTTATTGTCGTGCTTTCCCTTATACTCTTTGTTTCCCCGTTTTTATTCTGACGATAGGCAAACGCGGCGTCCTGCGACGCCGCGTTTGCTGAGCGTGTCAAAAAACTTGTTTACAGCAAAAAAGCTTCGCAGAATTTCCGCCGCTATTGGCGTAAAAAAGTCAAATCTGTCTTTTCCGGGGGGGTGTACGTCGTAAATGACACCTCTCATGACGGGCGCGGCAGAGCGGCCGTCATTAAGCCCCCTTGTCAAAAAAGCCCAAAGGGCTTTTTTGACAGTCTGAGGCAAACGCG
>JAJUGN010000039.1 GCA_029265975.1 Clostridiales bacterium | reverse complement strand
GGGTTTAATGACGGTCGCTCTGCCGCGCCCGTCATGAGAGGTGTCATTTCCGACGTACACGCCGCCGGAAATGACAGATTTGACTTTTTTCCGCCATTCGTGGCGGAAATTCTGCGAAGCTTTTTTGCTGTAAACAAGTTTTTCGACAAGCTGAATCCGCGCCGCCTAAGGCGCGGATTTTCAGCGCAAATCGCCTGGCGGGCATTGCCTTTTCAAGCTTTTTTCAATACTCGGATATTATACTCGGTTTATAAACAACTGTTGAGCGGAGAAAGAAACGTGGATACTGTACTAAGCAGGCTAGAAAACTGTTCTGTTTCAATATGGCTGAAAAAGCGCCGGGATCTGTGGCCTCTGGCGCTTATAGCCGTTTTGTCGTTCGTACTGAATTTTTACGCCGTATCAAAGTTCGGATACGGCAACGCCTATTACGCCGCCGCGATAAAAAGCATGACCCAGAGCTTCAAAAACTTCTTTTTTGTCTCCTTCGACCCCGCGGAAGTCGTCATGGTGGACAAGCCGCCGCTGGGTCTCTGGATACAGGCCCTGTTCGTTATGGTTTTCGGCTATCACGGCTGGGCGATGCTCCTGCCGCAGGCTCTCGCCGGCACCGGCTCCTCCATCATGATGTACATACTTACAGCAAAGCGCTTTGGGAAACCGGCCGGGCTGCTCGCCGCCTTGTTTTTAGCACTTACCCCGGCGGCTGTGGTCGCCTCGCGCAACAACACTATGGATATGCAGCTCGTTTTTGTGCTTCTGGTCGCGACCTTCTATTATTTCAGGGCGCTTGAAACCTCGAAACGGCGCCATCTGTTCCTTGCGGCTCTTTTCGTCGGTCTCGGCTTTAACGTCAAGATGCTCCAGGCCTATATGATACTGCCCGCCATGGCGCTTACATATCTCATATTCGCCGGGGAAAAGCTCATAAAGCGCATACTCGCGGGGCTTATCGCAGTCGTCATAGTCGCCGCGGTCTCCCTTTCGTGGGTGCTAGCCGTGGATCTCTATCCCGAGGACAGCCGCCCATATGTAGGAAGCTCGACGGACAACACCGTAATGGGGCTGGTGATAGGCCATAACGGCTTGAGGCGCATATATCAGGGCTTCCTTCGCCCTGGCGGGAACATGCAGTTCGGCTCCGGCGGAAGCTTCGGTGCTCAGAGAGGAAGCGATGCCTTTTCCGGACAGCAGCCCGCCGGAAACGCGGTTCCCGGCGCCCGGAGCCAGGCAGTCGCCGGCGGAGGCGCAAGCTCTCAGCAGGGCGGCGCCGGCAGCGACTCGCGGCAGGCTACTGCCGACCGGCAGGGCGTACAGCAGTCTCAAATCGGGCAGCAGCCGTCGAGCCGGCCGGTTCAGGGAGGCCAGCGTTCCCAAAGCGGCGCTCGCAGCTTTTCCGCCGCTCCCGGACAGAGCTCGGGATGGACCGCCGCGGCGCGCGGCGGAGGCGGAAACAACATAGGAACCGCCGGAGTCTTCCGCCTGTGGAGCAAGGACCTATACGGTCAGGCCTCCTGGCTCATTGTTTTCTCTCTTTTCTCCGTTGTCTGTCTTCTTCGCGGCTTCATCCGCAAAAAGCTGCGCCTGGAAACCGGCATAATCGTCTACTGGGCGCTTTGGCTAGCCGTAATGTACGTCTTTTTCAGCTTCGCTGGCTTTTACCACAGATATTACCTCTGCATGTTCGCACCGGCCGTCGCGGCCCTCTCCGGAGTCGGATTTGCCGAAATGTTCCGCGAACTGCGCGAAAAGGGCCTTAAAGGCAGTCGTTTCCTGCCCGCCGCGCTTATCGCCGCCTGCGTAATGAACTGCGTTTACCTATGGAATTACCCAGAGCTTAGGACATGGCTCATCCCCGTAACTCTCTTATCGGGCGCCGCTTCCCTCGTACCCATGGTACCGGGCCGCTTCAGAGAACGGCGCTTCGCTCCGGCGATCGCTGCGGGTCTTATGCTCGTTTCTATCCTTTCCGCGCCGCTTTACTGGTGCTGGACTGTGATGACGTACCCTCCGCAGAACAGCACGATGCCTTACGCGGGCCCCGAGCTTGCCTCGGACGCCCCCATCCCCGGCATGACCGCTAACCAGGAAACCTTCGTAAAAAGCGACGAAAACACGCTGGCGCTGGAAACGTACCTCGTCGGGCATTACAAGCCGGGAACCTACCTTGTGGTATCGCAGAGCTCGGCCGACGTCGCCGCCTTCATCATAGATACGGGCCTGCCCGCCGTGGCTTACGGCGGCTTCCTCGGCACGGACGGCGCCCTCGGCCTCAGCCGCATAAAGGAGCTTGTTTCGGAGGGCAAAATCACCTATTTCCTCATTTCCACCAAGTCTATGGGCAATTCGGAGATAAGCTCTTATGTGAGGGCGAACGCCTCGTTGATAAGCCCCTCCGAGTACGGCGGCTCCCAGAACTCCGGCTATTCGCTCTACCTGTTCTCACAGCCCGCGCAGTAAAGCAAAAAGCGCCGCCCCCTCATGAGCGGGGCGGCGATTCTTTGTTTCATAGTTTCACAGAGGCTTTTTGCTTGCGCCTTGCGGCTTCGTGCTTTTCGACGCGCGCTTCGAGTCGGTTTGCGGGTTGGACTCGCGGAGCGGCATCGCCGGCCATGTCCAAAGCCTCCAGCTTCCGCCCGTCCTGTAAACGAGCAGATAAACCACCATGTAAAGGCCGGCTCCTCCGAGAATGTCGAGCACCGAGTGCTGCTTTATGAAAACCGTCGAAATGCAGATCATGACGCAGAGTGTGACAGATATTATCCTGACCGGGAGGCTTTTTCCCGCCTCACGATTTTTGAGAAGGGCGACCGTGGGCGCGATAGTCGCAAAAACGTGTATGCTGGGGAATACATTCAGGTTCGAATCGGCGGCGTAAAGCCTTAAAACCAGACGCGTGAAAATATCGCCGCCTTGAAGCCCCGCGGGGCGGAGGTTCTGCCCGTTCGGATAAAAAACATAAAAAGCAAGGCAGAAGGAAAGCCCCAGGATCAGCGACCACATATAGCGGCAGAAGCCGAGCTCGTCGCGGAAAACCAGATAAAGCGCGGCAAGCCCGAAATAGGGATACCAGAGCACATAAGGCACGACAAAATACGCTTTGAACGGGATAACGCTGTCCAGCCACACATACATTACAGCGTATTGTCCGTTAACAAGCCTTTCCACTACGAAAAAGCATATTGTGAAGATCGGGTAATAAAGGAGCAGCCATGCGTGGCGGAAGCTCTTAACGTTTCTGTTTTTCATATGAAACCCTCTGTCAATCGATAATACAGACAACTCTATAAAAATCTTAGCGGATCTTTTTATGCGGGCGCTGAGGCTCAACTTGCAGATAGGCGCAGGACGCATTTTCCCCGCAGGCCGGCGCTCCGCTTAAAACAAGTCCGGCTTTGCTTTACTTTTCGGCGCGGAGCCTGATTATCCTGTCTCTGAGTATTGCGGCGTACTCAAACTCAAGCATTTTCGAGGCCTGGAGCATCTCCTTTTCAAGCCTCGATATCTCGGCGCTGATTTCGGCCTTCGTCATGCCCGAGCCTTCGCCACGGCCTCCGCCGCCGTCGGGCTTGGATATTTCAAGCAGCTCGCGTATGTCCTTTATGACGGTCCTCGGGGTAATTCCGTGTCTCTCGTTGTACTCCTTCTGCTTTTTCCTTCGGCGCTCCGTCTCGCCTATTGCGCTGGCCATGGACGGGGTTACCGTATCTGCGTACATAATGACGACTCCGGATGCGTTTCTGGCCGCTCTTCCTATCGTCTGGATAAGCGAGGTCTCGCTCCTGAGGAAGCCCTCCTTGTCCGCGTCCAGTATTGCCACAAGGCTGACCTCCGGTAGGTCCAACCCCTCCCTTAAGAGGTTTATTCCCACGAGCACGTCGAACTCGCCGAGCCTGAGATCCCTTATTATCTCCATGCGCTCAATCGTGTTTACATCGTGGTGCATATAGCGCACCTTTATGCCCAGCTTCTGCAGATAGGAGGTAAGATCCTCAGCCATGCGCTTTGTGAGCGTGGTGACGAGCGTACGCTCCTTCCTCTCCGCGCGAGCGTTTATTTCCCCTACGAGATCGTCTATCTGCCCTTCCACAGGGCGCACTATGACCTCGGGGTCAAGGAGGCCGGTCGGGCGTATTATCTGCTCGACTATCTGTCCGGATCGCTCCCTCTCATATGGCGCCGGGGTAGCGCTGACATACACGACCTGATTGACCCGCTCGTTGAATTCGGCAAAATTCAGCGGCCTGTTGTCGAAGGCGCTAGGCAGACGGAAACCGTATTCGACGAGCGTCTCCTTCCTCGCGCGGTCTCCGGCGTACATAGCCCTGACCTGCGGAACCGTAACGTGCGATTCGTCTATGAACATCAGGAAATCCTTAGGGAAATAGTCAAGCAGCGTCATTGGCGCGGAGCCCTCGGGCCTGCCGCTTATTATCCTCGAATAATTCTCTATGCCGCTGCAATATCCGAGCTCGCGCATCATTTCAATGTCATACATCGTGCGCTGGCGGAGGCGCTGGGCCTCTATGAGCTTGTTGTTTTCCTCGAAGTATTTGACTCTCCGCTCCATTTCGCAGTATATTTCCCTGGCAGCGCGCTCCATTTTCTCCTTTGTGGTAACATAATGTGAGGCGGGATATATCGCGACATGGGAAAGCTGCCTTAAGGGAGCTCCCGTGACCACGTTTATTTCGCTTATACGGTCGATCTCGTCGCCGAAAAACTCCACCCTTACGGCAGAGTCCCTCGCGTAGGCCGGGTATATCTCCACCGTGTCGCCCCTTACGCGGAACATATTTCGGTCGAAGGCGAGGTCGTTCCGCTCGTACCTTATCTCGACAAGCTTTTTAAGCATCTCGTCGCGGTTCCTTTTCTGCCCCTGCCGCAGCGAGATCACCATATTCGCGTAATCGATAGGGTCGCCAAGGCCGTAGATGCAGGAAACCGACGAGACGACTATCACGTCCCTCCTTTCAAAGAGCGACGAGGTGGCGGAGTGGCGGAGACGCTCGATCTCGTCGTTTATGGACGCGTCCTTCTCAATATATGTGTCCGTATGCGCAATATAAGCCTCCGGCTGATAGTAGTCGTAATACGAAACGAAATACTCAACCGCGTTGTCGGGAAAAAACTCCTTGAATTCCGAGCAGAGCTGGGCGGCGAGCGTCTTGTTGTGCGCCAGCACGAGCGTCGGCCTGTTCAGCCTGGCTATCACGTTCGCCATAGTGAATGTCTTTCCGGAGCCGGTGACGCCGAGGAGCGTCTGCTCCGAAAGACCGTTTTCGATTCCGCTTACAAGCGCCTCGATGGCCTGGGGCTGGTCGCCCGTTGGCTCAAACGGCGCTTTTAGACTGAATTTGTCCATAAAATCCTTTCCGAAACGATGTATATACGTCTAAGACACCGCCGCGACAGTCGAAGCTACCTCCTGAAAAAACCGTTGTCGGCCATCGACACGAAGTCGTCGTCCGCCACAACGAGATGATCGGCAAGCGTTATGTCAACCGCTCTCAGCGCCTCGGCGATGCGTTCCGTCGTATGCTCGTCCTCTCTCGACGGCAGGGCGATGCCGCTGGGGTGATTGTGAGCCAGAATTACGTTGGTCGCCTTGCTGGCAAGCGCGGTTTCGACTATTTTCCGCACGCTCACTCCCGCCGAGTTGACGTCGCCCCTGAAAAGCAGCCGGCAGCTCAGCACCTTGCATTTCGCGTCCATCGAAACCATGTATACGGTTTCCTCGCATTCGCCGTGAAAGTAGGGGACGATGAAGCGCCCGGCCTTACTGCTGTTTGTGAGCTGCACGTCCTCCTCGGAGACGCTGCGCGAAATCATGTAGCGCCTCGAAACCTGCGGTATCAGCTTAATGAGCGCGGCCGCGTTTTCGCCCACTCCGTCTATCTTCATAAGCTCCTCCCGCGGAGCGTCGAAAACCGCGGAGAGCTTGCCGAATCTTTCCATAAGCGCGTGAGCCACGGGATTCACGTCGCCACGGGGCAGGGCGTAAAAAAGCAGCAGCTCGAGGACGTTGTGGTCGTCAAAATTCTCAAGCCCGTGATTTATGAAGCGCCGCTTCATCCTCTGCCTGTGGCCGGCGTGCAGCGCGCCTTTCCCCTCTTCCCTGGCACCCAAAATATTACCCCATTTACGTTGAGTATCTAACAAAAGTATGCTATCATTTATACGGCCAGCCGCGGGCGGCAGCGTAAAGCCCAGTTCCCGTTTGAGGGTTATTATAGCATATATGCACATTAATGTAAATTTTTAATTTTATATCAGGCCTGGTTGCCGTTATTCTGAACAAACATGAATATTTAATCATCATTTGCTTGACATTTTCCATTTCGGTTGTATAATATATAATAATTAATGAATATTTATTAGATGCGTTATATCAGTCAGGAGGATGCCGAATGAGGTACAGGGTATATATCGACGGTCAGGAGGGCACTACGGGTCTCCAGCTGCAAAAGCGCCTTTCGGGCCGCAAGGACATCGAGCTCCTGCTCATTGACGAATCCCTGCGCAAGGACGCCGGCAAAAGGCGCGAGCTCATAAACAGCGCAGACCTCGTTTTCCTCTGCCTGCCGGACGCGGCGGCCGTCGAAGCCGTTTCTCTTATAGAAAACGACAGAGTCCGCGTTATCGACGCTAGCACTGCGCACAGGACCGCCCCGGGCTGGGACTACGGTTTTCCTGAGCTGTCCATGGAGCACAGAAAAGCGATAGCGGCCTCTAAGCGCATAGCAAACCCCGGCTGCTACGCGACGGGCTTCATTTCGATCGTTTACCCGCTTGTAAAGCTCGGCATACTCCCTAAAAGCTGCCCCCTCACCTGCGTCGGCGTTTCAGGCTACAGCGGGGCAGGAAAAAAAGCGATAGAGCAGTATAACGCCGAAGGGCGTCCCTATCAGCTTGAAAGCCCGAGGCTCTACGCGCTATCTCTTTCGCACAAGCACCTGCCGGAAATGAAGGCGGTCACAGGGATAGACAGCGCGCCGATATTCAACCCCTTCATATGCGACTACTACAGCGGCATGACCGTAAGCGTTCCCCTTCACGTCTCAATGCTTTCAAGAAAGATTCGTCCCGCGGAGCTGCAGGAGCTGCTTTCAGAATTTTACGAGGGAGAACCTTTGATCTCGGTGCACGGCCCGGCCGAGGACGGCTTCATAGCCGCGAATGAGATCCGTGACACCAATTGTCTTAAAATCCATGTATGCGGAAACGACGAACAGCTGACGCTCGTAAGCGTGCTCGACAATCTCGGCAAGGGCGCATCCGGCGCCGCGGTGCAGAATATGAATATCGCGCTGGGGCTTAACGAGTTTGAAACTTTGATTTGAGGTGCTCAATATGAATTATACTAAAATAAACGGCGGCGTATGCGCTCCCAAAGGCTTCAGGGCCGGCGGCATACACTGCGGAATAAGGAAAAACCACACGAAAAAGGACCTCGCCATGATTTTCAGCGAAAAGCCCTGCTCCGCGGCGGCGGTCTATACCAGGAACAAGGTTCTTGGCGCCCCCATAATCGTCACAAGGGACCACCTCAGGGACGGAACGGCAAGAGCCGTCATATGCAACAGCGGAAACGCCAATACCTGCAACTCCGACGGCGTGGAAAAGGCGGAGCTCATGTGCTCCCTCGCGGCGAAGGCGCTGGGAATAGACTCCGCGGACGTGATAATCGCCTCAACAGGCGTGATAGGCCAGCCGATAGCGATGGAGCCAATAGAAAAGGGCATCGCCGCGCTGGCTCCGGCCCTGACGCCGGAGGGCGCTTCGGACGCCGCCGAGGCCATAATGACCACCGACACGAAGCTCAAGGAATGCGCCGTATCCTTCAGGCTGGGAACAAACGCGGTAACCATAGGCGCCATAGCGAAGGGTTCCGGCATGATAAGCCCGAACATGGCGACGATGCTGAGCTTTATAACAAGCGACGCCTGCATAAGCTCAGCCATGCTGGGCGAAGCGCTCAGGGCCGTTGTCGACGACACCTACAACATGCTGAGCGTGGACGGAGACACCTCGACGAACGACATGGTCTCCATCATGGCGAACGGCCTGGCGGGAAACCCTCTCATCGATTCAAAAAACGAGGCATTCGACGCCTTTGTAGGCGCTCTCAAAATAGTCGCGACCGAAATGGTGCGGATGATGGCCGCCGACGGCGAGGGCGCGACAAAGCTCCTGCAATGCTCAGTAACGGGGGCGCCCAGCAAGGAAACCGCCAAAAAGGTCGCAAAGTCCGTAATAAATTCAAGCCTTGTGAAAACCGCGATGTTCGGTGCGGACGCGAACTGGGGGCGCATACTCTGCGCTATCGGCTATACGGACGCCGAATTTGACATAGGGAGCATCGACGTTTATATAAGCTCCGAGGCGGGTCAGATACAGGTCTGCAAAAACGGCTTCGGAGTCCCGTTTTCCGAGGAAAAGGCCAAGGAAATACTCCTCCGGAACGAGATTCTCATCGACATACTCATGAAGCAGGGCGAATTCGAGGCTACGGCCTGGGGATGCGACCTCACTTACGACTATGTAAAAATAAACGGAGACTACAGAACCTGATTTCAAGCCCGAGCCGCCAGATTTTAAACGCGAAAGGATGCGACCTAAATGGACATAACAGACAACATGAAGGCCCAGGTGCTCACAGCCGCCCTGCCCTATATACAGAAGTATTCCGGCAAAATCGTCGTCGTAAAATACGGCGGCAACGCAATGATAAACCCGGAGCTCAAGCGCGCCGTCATGAGCGACATAGTTTTGCTCTCGCTCGTCGGCATCAAAACCGTTCTCGTCCACGGCGGAGGCCCCGAAATAAGCCAGATGCTCGGAAGGCTCGGCATAGAATCTAAGTTTGTGGACGGTCTGCGCTATACGGACGCGGAGACTATCGACGTTGTGCAGATGGTACTCGCCGGCAAGACCAACAAGGATCTCGTTTCTCTCATAGGCCTGTCCGGAGGAAAGGCTCTGGGTCTCTGCGGAATAGACGGCGGAATGATAAAGGCAAAAAAACTCACGGGGGAAAACGATCTCGGCTACGTCGGCGACATAGTGAGTATAGACACCGCGCCGATAACAAACGCGCTCGAAAACGGCTATATCCCGGTCATCGCCACCGTCGGCACGGACGACGAAGGACAGTTTTACAATATTAACGCCGATACCGCCGCGGCGGAAATAGCGGCGGCGCTGAATGCCGAAAACATGCTTATGCTTACGGACATACGCGGGCTTATGAGGGACGTCAAGGACGAAAGCTCCCTCATACCCTTCGTCAGGCTCGGAGACGTGGACTCGCTCGTTGAGGAGGGCATCATAAGCGGCGGCATGATACCTAAGGTGAAAAGCTGCCATGCCGCCGTATCCCGAGGCGTGGGGAAGGCGGTAATGATAGACGGCCGCATCCCCCATTCCATCATACTGGAAATGTTCTCTGACGAGGGCATAGGAACGATGTTTACTGCCTGAAACAGTAAAATATGCACGAGGAGCCTCGGCTCTCTCAAAAGGAGATTAACGATGAATAATCTTGATATCATAAAAAATAACGACGAAAACGTCGTCAATTGCTATTCGCGGTTCCAGATAGCGTTGGAGAGCGGAAAGAATGCGACCTGCCATGATTTTGACGGCAAAAAATATATTGACTTTACAAGCGGAATCGGTGTAAACTCTCTTGGATTCTGCAACGAGGGCTGGATAACGGCCATCGAGTCCCAGCTGCACAAAATACAGCACATTTCGAACCTTTTTTACACCCTTCCGGGCGCCGAAGCCGCAGAAATGCTAGTCAGGCTCAGCGGACTCAAGAAGGTGTTTTTTTCAAACAGCGGCGCCGAAAGCAACGAGGGCGCAATCAAGGCCGCCAGGAAGTACAGCTTCGACAAATACGGCGGCGGCAGAAATAAAATAATCACTCTCATAAACTCCTTTCACGGGCGCACGATAACAACTCTTGCCGCCACGGGTCAGGAAGTTTTTCATAATTACTTCTTTCCCTTCACGGAAGGCTTTGAACACGCCGCGGCCAACGACATCGGGGATCTGAAGTCGAAGCTCGACGGAAGCGTATGCGCCATAATGATAGAGCTTGTTCAGGGCGAGGGCGGGGTTATTCCGCTCGACAGAGCCTACGTTGAGGAAATCGCCGATATATGCAGGGAAAACGACATACTGCTCATAGCGGACGAGGTTCAGACCGGCGTCGGCAGGACGGGATCGTTTTTCGCATACCAGCAGTTCGGAATCCTTCCGGATATCGTGACCTCAGCGAAGGGCCTCGCCGGAGGGCTTCCGTTCGGCGCGGTGCTCTTCGGCGAGAAGACCGAGGGCGTTTTCAGGCCCGGCGACCACGGCACCACCTTCGGCGGCAACCCGATCGCCGCCGCGGCCGCGGCCTATGTGCTTTCAAGGATGACGCCGGAATTTCTTGATGAAGTTAAGAAAAAGGGCGCATACATTACCGAGAGGCTCCTCAAAATGCCTCTCGTAAAGAGCGTATCCGGGATGGGTCTTATGCTGGGAGTCGAGCTTGAGGGGCTAAGCTCCTCCGATGTGGTCAAGGCTGCCTTCAGGCACGGGGCCATGGCGCTCACCGCGAAGCAGAAATTGAGGCTCCTTCCTCCTCTGACCATCACTTACGAGGAAATAGACGAAGGACTCAAGGCTCTTGAAGCAGCTCTTTCAGAAATGCAGGAGGTATGAAAATGAAACATCTTTTGAAGCTTCTCGATCTTACCCCGGACGAAATAAAGGGAATCCTCGACCTTGCGGACGAGCTTAAGGCCGAGCTGAAAGCCGGACGCGCCGAACCGAGACTTAAAGGCAAAACTTTGGGCATGATATTCCAGAAGTCCTCCACGCGCACCCGCGTCTCCTTTGAGGCGGGCATGTACCAGCTGGGCGGAATGGCGCTGTTTTTAAGCGCAAACGACCTTCAGATAGGGCGCGGCGAGCCGGTCGAGGACACGGCGAGGGTCCTTTCGCGCTATCTCGACGGCATAATGATAAGGACTTACGCCCAGGAAGAGGTGGAGAACCTCGCGAAATACGGCAGCATACCTGTCATAAACGGCCTTACGGACATGTTCCACCCCTGCCAGGTGCTGGCCGACCTCATGACGATGCGCGAATATCACGGAAAGAACCTGACGGGCAAAAAGCTCTGCTTCATAGGCGACGGCAACAATATGGCGAATTCGCTCATAGTCGGCGGGCTGAAAATGGGAATGAAGGTCAGCTGCGCCTGCCCCGAAAACTACCGCCCCCACCCGACCGTGCTCGAATTTGCAAAAGCATACGGCGAAAAGTTCAGCCTGACCTCGAAGCCGGAGGAAGCGGCGGTGAACGCCGACGTTATGGTAACCGACGTCTGGGCCTCCATGGGTCAGGAAAAGGAGAAGGCGGAGCGCGAGATTGCGTTCCGCGGCTATCAGGTCAACGACGCAATAATGGCTCTCGCCAATACAGGCTGCATAGTGCAGCACTGCCTCCCGGCGCACAAGGGCGAGGAAATAACATACGAGGTGTTCGAGGCGCACGCCAATGAAATATTTGACGAAGCCGAAAACAGGCTGCACGCCCAAAAAGCCGTGCTTGTGAAGCTTCTCGGCTGAGAGCGGCCGGATGTCAAAAAGGAAAAAGACGGGATCGTGCTTTATTTAAGGAGCGAAAAATGAAAAAAGCTTATTTGATTTTGCAGAACGGACAGGTTTTTGAAGGGACCCGCTTCGGCGCCGAAGGCGAGATAACCGCGGAGCTGGTCTTTACGACCGGCATGACCGGCTACATCGAAACCCTCACCGACCCCAGCTACCACGGGCAGATAGTCGTACAGACCTTTCCGCTTATCGGGAACTACGGGATAATCCCGGAGGATTTCGAGAGCGAGGCTCCGAAGCTCTCCGCCTACATTGTCCGCGAGCCCTGCGACGAGCCGTCGAATTTCCGCTGCGCGGGCGCGCTGGACGAATACCTTAAAAAGGCAGGCATCATAGGGCTTTACGGCGTAGATACCCGCGCGCTCACAAAAATTATCCGCGAATACGGAGTCATGAACGCCTCGGTTTTGTCTGAAATCCCTGAAAACCTTGAGGAGTACACCAAAAAGCTTGCCGCAAAGGAGCTTTCGAGCGACGTTTTCGCTGTTACATGCAAGGAGCCGTATGTAATTAACGAGGGCGGAAAACCGCACGTTGTTCTCTGGGACTTCGGCTACAAGGGCGCAATGGCGAAAAAGCTCGTCGACCGGGGCTGCAGGGTAACCGTTATGCCGGCGACGTCCTCAGCCGATGAGATACTCTCTAAAAAGCCGGACGGAATACTTCTCTCAAACGGTCCCGGCGACCCAGCCGCGTACACCAAAATAATAAACAACCTTCAGAAGGTTCTCGAGGCGAAGCTTCCCATGTTCGGCATCTGCCTCGGCCATCAGCTGCTCGCCCTCGCCAAGGGCGCGAAAAGCACCAAGCTCAAATACGGGCACAGAGGCGCCAACCAGCCCGTCCGCGACAGAAGAAGCGGCAAGCTTTATATAACCAGCCAGAACCACGGCTACGCGATAGTGCCGGAAACCCTTCCGCAAAGCGCCGTAATGAGCTTTGAGAACGTAAACGACGGCACCTGCGAGGGCATCCACTATAACGACATGCCGGCTTTTTCCGTACAATACCATCCGGAGGCCTGCTGCGGCCCCCGCGACAACGAATACCTTTTCGATGAATTTCTCTCAATGATTGGGGGTGGCGGAAATGCCGCTGAATAAGGACTTGAAACGCGTAATGATAATAGGCTCCGGCCCCATCGTAATAGGCCAGGCGGCTGAATTCGACTACGCCGGCACTCAGGCCTGCCGGGCTCTCAAGGATTTAGGACTCTATGTCATACTTGTAAACCCCAATCCCGCGACGATAATGACCGACAGCGCCGTAGCCGACAAAATCTACATTGAGCCGCTCTCCATCGACATACTGAAGCGCATAATCAGGAAGGAAAAGCCCGACGGACTTTTGTCCACTCTCGGAGGGCAGAACGGGCTTACGCTATCCATGCAGCTCGCCAAGGAGGGCTTCCTCAGAGAACAGGGCGTCGCTCTTCTCGGCTCCAACCTTGAGACGATAGACAAGGCCGAGGACCGGCTCCTGTTCAAGGAGGCCATGCAGGCCATAAACCAGCCCTGCATTCCTTCCTCGGTCGTCACCGACGTTGAAAGCGCGCTCGCCTTCGCCGAGGAGATAGGCTATCCCGTAATTGTCCGCCCCGCCTTCACCCTCGGCGGCTCCGGCGGCGGCATAGCGAAGAACCGGGCGGAGCTCGGGGAAATAGCGTGGACCGGTCTCGAGGCCTCTCCGATTCATCAGATTCTCGTAGAGCGCTGCATCGCCGGCTGGAAGGAGATCGAGTACGAGGTCATACGCGACGGCGACGGCAACTGCATCACCGTCTGCTCGATGGAAAACTTCGACCCCGTCGGAGTGCACACCGGCGACTCGATAGTCATAGCTCCGGCGGTAACGCTGGCGGACGCTGAATACCAGATGCTCAGAACCGCGGCGCTAGATATCATCCGGGAGCTGAAGGTTGAGGGCGGCTGCAACGTGCAGTTTGCTCTGCACCCAGAGAGCTTCGAGTATGCGGTCATTGAGGTCAACCCCCGCGTGTCCCGCTCCTCGGCGCTCGCTTCGAAGGCGACCGGCTACCCGATAGCGAAGGTCGCCGCCCAGATAGCCGTAGGACTTCGGCTCGACGAAATAAAAAACGCCGTTACGGGCAAGACCAGCGCCTTTTTCGAGCCTACACTCGACTATGTAGTAGTGAAATTCCCGAAATGGCCCTTTGACAAGTTCGTATACGCCAAGCGCACGCTCGGCACCCAGATGAAGGCTACCGGAGAGGTCATGTCCATCGCTCCTACCTTCGAGCAGGCGCTGATGAAGGCGATACGCGGCGCCGAAATATCTATGGACACTCCGAGACTCCGCAAGTTTGCAGAGCTGCCCGACTCCGACATCCTCAGCATGATGGGAGAGCAGGCTACCGACGAGAGGCTTTTCCTTATCTACGAAGCTATATACAGAGGTGTCGGCATCGACGCGATACATGAGGCTACGATGCTGGACGAGTGGTTCCTCTCCAAGCTCAAAATACTCGCGGACGCTGAGAAAGAGCTTTCAAAGGGAAACGTGAGCGAAAAGCTTTACCTCAAAGCGAAGAAGCTCGGCTTTACGAACAAAACCATCGAGCGCCTCGCCGGCGCTGCTGTCCCCTACCGCCGCCGCGCAGTCTACAAGATGGTGGACACCTGCGCCGCAGAATTCGCGGCGGAAACCCCATACTTCTACGCGACTTACGACGACGAAAACGAGGCGCTCGACTTTGAAAAACCCGAAAATGCAGGCAAGGAGCGCGTCATAGTTTTCGGCTCCGGTCCCATACGCATAGGTCAGGGAATAGAGTTCGACTACGCCTCCGTCCACTGCGTCTGGACCCTTAAGGAGCTGGGCTACGAGGTCATCATGGTAAACAACAACCCTGAGACCGTCTCTACCGACTTCGACACGGCCGACAGGCTTTACTTTGAGCCCCTTACGGCGGAGGACGTCGCCGACATAATAGCCACGGAAAAGCCGATAGGCGCCGTCGTAGCCTTCGGCGGCCAGACCGCGATTAAGCTCACCAAGCATCTCGGCGGGATCGGCATACCCGTTCTCGGTACGAGCGCCGATTCCATCGATATAGCCGAGGACAGGGAGCGCTTCGACGCGATTTTGAACAGCCTGGGCATAAGCCGGCCCCGGGGCTGCGGCGTTTTCACAAAGGAGGACGCCCTCAAGTCCGCTCATGAGCTCGGCTACCCCGTCCTGGTTCGCCCCTCATACGTTCTGGGCGGTCAGAACATGATAATCGCCTTTTCCGACGAGGAAATCGAGCGTTATATGAACATCATACTCTATAACGGCATCGAAAACCCCATTCTTATAGACAAATACATGATGGGGACGGAGGTGGAGGTCGACGCCATCTGCGACGGAGAAGACGTCCTTATACCGGGGATAATGGAGCATGTGGAGCGCGCGGGCGTGCACTCGGGCGACTCGATAGCGGTCTATCCCGCCTTCAACCTCAGCGGGCCCCTTACCCAGAAGCTTATACGCTGCACCGAAACCCTCGCAAAGGCTCTGAAGACTCAGGGACTCATAAACATACAGTATGTAATCTACGAGAACGATGTCTATGTCATTGAGGCGAACCCCCGCGCCTCCAGAACCATACCCTACATCAGCAAGGTAACGGGGCTGCCGATAGTTGACATCGCCACCCGTGTGATGATGGGGCGGAAGCTTAAAGACATGCCCTACGGCACAGGGCTTTACAGGAGGTCGATTTTCTCGGCGGTGAAGGTGCCCGTGTTTTCGTTTGAAAAGCTGACGGACGTTGACACGCACCTTGGGCCCGAAATGAAATCGACCGGAGAGGTGCTCGGGGTCGGCCATACGCTTGAGGAGGCGCTCTACAAGGGCTTGCTCGCCGCAGGCTATTCGATGAAGAACCGGGGCGGCGTGCTCATTTCCGTGCGCGACCGCGACAAGCGCGAAATAATCAAGACCGCAAGGCAGTTCAAGGAGCTCGGCTTCACGCTGTACGCCAGCCACGGCACGGCGGAGGCTCTTCTCCGGGCCGGGATAGAGAGCATAACGGTAGGGAAGCTGCACGAGGGCAGAAACGACATAATCGAACTGCTTGAAAGCGGTAAGATACAATACATGATCTCGACTTCCAGCAAGGGGCAGCTGCCGCACCTTGACAGCGTGCAGCTGCGGCGCAAGGCTGTCGAGCGCCGCATAGCCTGCCTGACCAGCATCGACACCGCCAACGCGCTGGCCAGCTCCATCGCAAGCGGCTACAACCAGCACAACGTCGAGCTGCTCGACATAGCGCACCTTCCGACTGTGAAGCAGCCTCTGCGCTTCATTAAAATGCGCGGCAGCGGCAACGACTACATCTACTTCGACTGCTTTGACCAGCAGATAGAAAATCCGGAATCTCTCAGCGTTCGCATATCGAACCGCAGAAAGAGCGTCGGCGGCGACGGCATAGTGCTCATTTTCCCCTCGGAGATAGCGGACGCCAGGATGTCCATGTACAACGCCGACGGAACGCCGGGCGAAGTCTCCGGAAACGCTATGCGCTGCGTGGCGAAGTACCTTTTTGAGAGCGGGCGAGTGCGCTCCGTGAGCATGAAGCTGGAAACGGGCAGCGGAGTCAAGGAGCTCGAGCTTTACGAGCGCGACGGCTCCATATACTCCGTTTCAGTCGCCATGGGTCACCCGGATTTCACGGCGGCCTCAGTGCCTGTGCTGCTCCCGGATCCGGTGATCGACGTTCCCTATGAGATAGGCGGCATGAGCTTCAACATCACCTGCCTTTCGATGGGCAATCCCCACTGCGTGATATTCACCGAGGACGCCGACGCAATAGAGCTTTCAAAGGTAGGCCCCCTTCTTGAAAACGCCCCGATATTCCCCAAACGCGCCAACATCGAGTTTGTATCCATAAACGAGACCGGCGGACTGCGCATGAGAGTTTGGGAACGCGGCATAGGAGAAACCTGGGCCTGCGGCACCGGCGCCTGCGCCGCAGCGGCCGCGGCCATAAAAAAGGGAATATGCTCCCGGGGTAAGGATATTACGGTACGCATGAAGGGCGGCGACCTCATAATTAATTGGGGCGAAAACGGAATCACGATGACCGGAGACGCAGAAAAGGATTACGAGGGAATAATAGAGCTTTAACTGCGGCGCGAGCCGGTACTTGTTTTGAGGCTGACGAAAAGTCAGCCTCAAAATTGCAGCAGGAGTGGAATTTTGGGACTTTTTGAGCTGAAAATACTTGATTTTATTCAAAAAATGCGTTTCCCGGCGCTGGATTTTATAATGGCGAAAATCACCGCGCTGGGCGAATGGGGCGTTTTCTTCATAATTGTCACCGCGCTTCTGCTGCTTTTCAGGAAGACGAGGAGCGCGGGGATAGCCTGCGCCGCGTCTCTCGTTCTGAGCTTCCTGCTCGTGGATCTCACGATAAAACCGCTCGCGGCAAGGCCGCGGCCTTATGTACTCAACGGCGCCGCAACCCTTCTTATAAGCCCTCCCAGCGGTTTTTCCTTCCCTTCGGGACACTCCTCGGTCTCCTTCGCCTTTGCGGAAGCCCTCAGGCCGCTCGGCAGAAACTTCCTGATTTGCGCGTATGTGCTGGCCTCTCTTATCGCTTTTTCGAGACTCTATCTCTATGTCCACTATCCTTCAGACGTGCTTGCCGGCGCTCTTGTCGGCGTATTATGCGGCATCGCGCCGAGAGCTCTCCGGAGGAAATGCTCAAAAAAATCCGAGTGAAAACTGAGCGCGTTCGATTTTGAACGCGCTCAGCTTTGTTTACAATATGATGCAGATAAGCCCTCCGCCGCCCTCGTTTATTATGCGCTGCAGCGTTTCCTGAAGCTTGCCCTGCGCGTCCTCCGGCATTCTCTTGATTTTGGAGTAGAGTCCCTCCCCCGCTATCTCGTTCAGCGACTTGCCGAAAAGGTTTGAGCTCCAAATCTTGCTGGTATCCCCCTCAAAGGCCTGAAGCAGGTAGTTTATCATGTCCTCGGAGGAATGCTCTCCTCCTACGGCGGGCGACACCTCCGTTTCGATGTTTGCCATTATCATATGTATCGACGGCGCGCTGGCCTTAAGGCGAACGCAGTAGCGCCCGCCGCGCTTGACTATTTCGGGCTCCTCCAGCCTCAGCTCCTCCATCGTCGGCATCACTATGCCGTACCCCTTTGTCCTCACGTCGGAAAGCGCGTCCTTGATCCTGTCATAGTCGGTCTTTATGCCGGACATCTCCGAAAGCAGCGACATGAGGTCGCCGTCGTCCCTGACGGTGAAGCCGGAGCGCTCGCTGAGCGTGCTGTAAAACAGCTCTCGCGGCAGCTCTATCCTTGCGTAGACCGTCCCGCTGCCGAGGTTAATCTCTATTATCGCCGCGTTTTCTACACTTTCCTGATTTGCCATGCCCGAAACGGCATCGTTTACATCGCGTATCCTGTACATATTTTGCGAGCATGCCCTTATTGCGTCGTATATTCCGCTTTTTATCGGATGCCCTGCCGGCAGGGCGTCCACCCAGGGCGGCAGGTATATGCCCATTTCGCTCAGCGGGAATTCATAGAGCACGGATTTTATGATGTTGGATATGTCCTGCTCCCCGAGCTCAAGGCAGTTCACCGCCATACAGGTAACGCCATACTTTTGGCTGATTTCGTCCCTTATCCTCATCGCCTTCTCAGAATGCGGCGCCGCCGAATTCAGAAGCACCAGGAAGGGCTTCCCTATATTCATGAGCTCCCTTATAACCCTGTCTTCAGCGTCAAGATAGGCTTCCCTGCCTATTTCGGTTATCGTGCCGTCGGTAGTCACCACTATTCCTATGGTCGAGTGGTCGTTTATCACCTTGCGCGTGCCGATTTCGGCCGCCTCGCTTATCGGAATCTCGTAGTCGAACCAGGGCGTCGTCACCATGCGGGGCACTCCGTCCTCCGTCTGCCCGGCGGCGCCCGGCACCATATATCCAACGCAGTCTATTAGCCTTACGGTAAAAGCGGTCGTGTCGTTCAAGGTTATCTCGGCCCCGTCCTCCGGCACGAACTTCGGCTCCGCGGTCATCACTGTGCGACCCGACCCGCTTTGGGGCAGCTCATCCCTCGCCCGCTCCCTGGCATATACGTTATCGATGTTCGGAATTACAAGCGTTTCCATGAAGCGCTTGATAAAGGTAGATTTGCCCGTCCTAACAGGGCCGACCACTCCAAGATATATGTCCCCCGCCGTGCGATGCGCGATATCCTCATAGATCTTTGTATTTTCCATGCCGTTTCCCCCTTCGGGTGAAATTCACCCTTATATTCCGCTATCATTTTTATGTGGATAAGCT
>JAJUGN010000010.1 GCA_029265975.1 Clostridiales bacterium | reverse complement strand
TTACGGGCCGGACCTGGAAGCTCCGCTCGACAGCGGCACAAACGCGGAAAAAAACTCCTCCGGCGTTCGGAATGGCGGAAGCTCCGGCGCTTTCAGCACTCTAGCCGCCGCCGGAACCGATGAAAGCAATTCCGACAAAAAGGCGGCCGCGGCCGCCGGTGATAAGAGCGTAGAAGGCGGCTCGTCAAAGAGCCTTGACTTAGCCGAGATAGCAAAGCGGCAGGTAAAGGAAGACGGCACAGGAGGAACGGGAGAGATGTACCAGAATTGGGCAGGGATTGGCAATAAGAATTGGTGCGTTGCGTTTGCGCGCTATTGCGCCGCAAACGCAGGAATTGATTTGCCCCCAATAAATTCAGCAACCGCGCTTGCGGAATGGTACGAAGAAAATAACAGACTGGTTCCGGCGACAGACCCCTCCGACCCGAAAAAAGTAATATATCCAAAAGTTGGCGATCTTGTTTTCGTCGATAATAACTCTACTCCAGGTATTGACCATGTGGCCATAGTCGTAGGGGTTGACGGAAATACGATAACTACAATCGAGGGAAACATGGGTTACAACAAAGATGCCTCACGCAACCTCGTAAAAAGAAAGATTTATCAAGGTCTTAGCTGTACTTCCTATGCCGCAAGAATTGTAGGCATAGGAAGAAACTAAAATTCCATAAAAAAAATAGGCAGTGATTAACTTCCGCTCCTAAAAGCTCTATAAGAAAGGAAATTTGAATGAAGAAGCCTGTATTTGCATATTTATTTCTGATATTCTCATTATTTTTGACTTCCTGCTCATCAACCGCATCTTCTCCAGTATCGCCAATTTCTGCGCCTAAGACCACAGCATCAGCCAATATCACTTCGATAAGTCCGGCGGCTGACAAAGCATCTTCAGAGCCGATATTGTACAAAGATGAAATAAATGGTTTTTCACTTCAGCTGCCCCCGGATTGGAAAGACAAATATGTAGCGGAAAACGGGTACTTTTATAACAAAAAGATCTATGAAAAATATGATAGATCGGGAAGGCTCTTTTATATTGTTAGGTACGAGGGCGAACTGTGGACTGAGGAAGATGCAGCAAATTCGGGTCCAAACGGCAAGCTTCTGCTGCAGGGGAACGGCTATACTTACATACTCAGAACGCCTACGGATTACCAGGGTTCCAGCGATAAGACGCTCAGTGCGGAATATAATAAAATGCACGAACAACGAGAATCAATATATAAAACAATTGCATTTGCGGATACTAAGGAGCCTGCGGCTTCAATTTCCGGGTTCAAAGTGATAGGAGGAAGATTCTTCACAGCAGAGATTCCCCGGGATTGGACGATAAGGGCATCTGTTACCAAAGCGCTCAGTTGGGATATGTTAAGCGGAGGCGTTTCGATAGGAAGTATCGATATTATTCCTTTCAACGCCGAAAAAAAACCGTCTGACAGTAAAACGATGCGTGAATACTTATCTCCCGACAAAAAAAAGCTTTGCTGCATAAGAATAAGCCTCGATAAGGATAAAGCAGATCAGGCTGTAATGGAAAAAATAAAAGGCAGCTTTAAGTTTTTGGAAATGTATTATAATGTTCTGGTAGCGCTTCAGACCAAAGCGAACGACTACCTTGCCAACGGCGGAGAGAAGATTTTTGGTAAGATTGAACCTGGAAATCCAAAGGAAGTTATTGTCCATTTAATGAAATATGTTCCAGATGACAGCGCCAAAGGATTTCATATTGAAAACTTAAACCAAACGCGGATTTACAAATACAAAGAAGCACAAATTATTCCTCTTGTGGGACAGATTTTGAAAACATATGTCGACGATAGCGACTGTTATTTCGAGGGTTTTTTCAAATCAAATCCAAATTATAGGGAACTTTATTTTGACTTTATAATTTATAAAGGCGAGCTGAAACTGGCGTTTGGGCATTATGTATGATTCTGGAAAATGCATACAAAAAATTCAATGCTGTACGAAAACTTGCAGCAGCTCTTTGACGACGAAACGAGCCTCCGGCTGCCGGAGGCTCGTTTAACATACATATCGGGATCAAAAACCGCCGAACAGCGCCCTTCCCTTTTTCTTCAAATAAATAAAGGCGGCAAGGGCGAGAAGCGAAAAGTATAGCGTGCTTAAGGCCATATATATCTCAGCCGGGACGCCTCCCGCGAAGAAGACATACACGAGAACGGGGACCGCGACGGCGCCCATTCCGCCGAAAACAGAAATCATTACGCTCGCGCTCTGTTTTATCACGGCGATTTCGCTAATCCAGTCAAAGCGCGGCAGCTTCAGGTTCAACGCCAGGCCGAAAAGAGATATGAAAACCTGAGCCGCGAGCGGGGCAAGAATCAGAAAAACAGCGGCAAGCGGCGAAACGCGCAGCTGAGCGCCGACTATTATAGACGAGAGCAGCAGAAGGGGCGCAGTGACGATAAGCGAGGCCGCAACCTTTGCTAAAAAAATGTCGGAAACATCAACGGGCGCCGACTTCAAAAACCACATCGTCTTGCCTTCAAGAGAAATCGACGGCGCAGTTATGTCGTCCATAACGGCCATAAAGCACAGAGCCGCGCACATTATAAGCGCGATTTTAGCGGCTCCCGTTTCCGGCATACCCGCGAAGGCCGATAATACGACGTTTCTTTTTACGATCAGCGCGCCCGCTAGCACAACCGCCATTATGGCTCCCAGCGAGCAATTCAGGATATACATCGGCAGCGAAAAAAACCTGCCCAGCTCTTTCTTTATGAGCGCCATCCTGACAGAGCTTGTCTTAAGCTCCTTTTCCCTGTACTTTACCCTTAATTCCCCCCGCTTTGTCGTCGCTATGCCAATAAAGCTCTTTGAAAGGAGATAGTAGACCGCCGCAAAGGGAACCATGCACCAAAGCGCAAAGGCAAGCAGCGAAGGCACTTTCGCCCCGTCTATCGCGGCGCCGAAAAGGTAGATGGGCGGCAGGGCCTTTGAAATCGCCTCCGAAAACGCGGCGCCGTTCATAATCAGGCGAGCCGCAAGATTCTGCAAATTCAGCGAAAAATACATATAACCGAAAAGCAGCACGATAGCAAGCAGGGTGCTGACAAGATTTTTGCGGCGCAGCCTTGAGGAGATTGCAGCTATTATCCATCCGCAGGCGGATGTAAGCGCAGTCGAGAAAAATGCAAGAAGTATCGTCTCAAGTATGAATATCGCCACCATCCCGGCCGTGAGCTTAGGCACAAATATGCCGTAGACCACAAAAGCCGGCAGCAGTATGAACAGTCCGAAAATCAAATTTGAAACATAAATAAGGATTACGCGGCTCGCAAGTATAACGGACGGCGGGACGGGCATGCTGAGCAGAAGGTCGTTGTCCCTGGCCTCAAAAAGCTGCTTTTCCGCCATGAATATGCTTCCGATAAAGCTCATCGCGGCGCTCATCAGCGCAGCGACGCCCATGACTAGCCAGCCGAGCCCGGCGTTTATAAGCGGCTTTGCTATAAGTTCAAACATCACGCCGACGGAGAACAGGACGGCGGCAACCAAATACACAACGAGCAGCGAAAACAATATAAGCCCGGCTTTAGACCGGCCCGCCCTTTTTCTTACGCGCCCGAAAAAAAACTCCCGCAGCGCCAGCATGCGTGTAACGAGTAAGGCTCTAAACATTCTCAGCCCTCCACAAGCTCAAGAAAGAGCTCCTCGAGCGAGGAGTTGCCGCGAACCTCATCCGTCTTTCCTGAAACGACGAGCCTGCCGTCTTTGATTATCGCTATCTTGTCGCAGAGCTTTTCCGCCACCTCCAGAACATGGGTGGAAAAGAAAATCGCGCCGCCTTTATCGCAAACTCCGCGCATTATCCCCTTGAGCGTATGCGCCGCTTTCGGGTCAAGCCCCACGAAGGGCTCGTCCATCAGAATCAGCTTCGGTTCGTGGATTAGCGCCGATATGATCGAGAGCTTCTGCTTCATACCGTGCGAATAGCTGCCCACAAGCTGCCCAAGGTCAGGAGTCAGGCCGAACAGATCCGCGTACTGCCGTATCCTTTCCTCCCTCTCACGTTTCGGTATCCCAAAAAGGTCCGAGACAAAATTAAGATACTTTATGCCGCTGAGAAAGTCATAAAGATCGGGGTTGTCGGGTATATAAGCCATCTTTTTCTTGCAGCCCAGCGGATCGCTCCTTATCGAAACGCCGTCCACAAATATGTCGCCCTCTTCAAAATTAAGTATGCCGCAGCAGGACTTTATTGTCGTGGTCTTTCCCGCGCCGTTATGGCCTATGAAGCCGTATATCTCGCCCGGCTTTATATGAAGCGAAAGCGCGTCCACCGCGCGTTTTGAGCCGTATACCTTTGTAAGATTTTCTATTTTAAGCAAATTTTTCACTCCTTTGTCGCAATACTATAACATGCCCCACAGGAAAAATCAATCGACTCCGCCGCGCTTTTAATCGCTTTTGTCAACCGCCGCGATACTCCGCAGACAAAAGGCCACGGCCTCGGATTGCTTCGGGACCATGGCCTATAACATTGCTATTTTGCGCTTTTTTGAGACCTCATACGCATCGTGTGGTCCAAAATAGCCTTCCTGAGCCTCAGATTTTTCGGCGTGACCTCCAAAAGCTCGTCGTCGGCAAGAAATTCGAGGCACTGCTCAAGACTTAAAACCTTGTGCGGAGTGAGCCTTAATGCCTCGTCGCTTCCCGCGGCGCGCATATTCGTAAGCTGCTTGCGCTTGCATACGTTTACCGTGAGGTCCTCCTGCTTGGGTGACACGCCGACCACCATTCCCGCATAGACGGGTGTCCCCGCACCTATGAAGAGCGCGCCTCTATCCTGAGCGTTGAAAAGCCCGTAAGCGACGGCCTCGCCCGTTTCAAACGCGATGAGGGAGCCGGTGCTCCTGCGCGATATCTCTCCCTTTTGTGGGGCGTAGGAATCGAACACGCTGCTCATAATGCCCTCGCCCTTGGTGTCGGTCAGGAACTCGTTGCGGTAGCCGAAGAGCCCGCGCGCAGGCACAAGGAACTCAAGCCTCATCCGCAAACCCACGGGATTCATTTCAAGCAGCTCGCCCCGCCTCGCCGACAGCTTCTCGATAACCGCTCCAACGCAGTTTTCCGGAACGTCCACTACCACTCTTTCTATCGGCTCGCATTTTACGCCGTCTATTTCCTTGTAAAGCACGCGCGGGGGGCCGACCTGAAATTCATAGCCTTCGCGGCGCATGGTCTCGATAAGAATAGAAAGGTGCATCTCCCCGCGCCCCTTCACGTTGAAGCTGTCGCTGTTCGGAACCTCCGAAACGTGCAGCGATACGTCCTTAAGGGTTTCTTTGAACAGGCGATCGCGGATGTTCCTCGTCGTAACATATTTGCCCTCCCGTCCGGCAAAGGGGCTGTCGTTCACCGAGAATGTCATCTCTATGGTCGGCGCCGAGATTTTTACAAAGGGCAGCGGCTCGACGCAGGAGCTGTCGCATATGGTATCGCCTATCGTGACTTCGCCGATGCCCGAAAGCGCTATAATGTCTCCCGCGGAAGCCTCTGTCACCTGAACCTTGCTCAGGCCCTGATATTCGTAAAGCGTGACCGCCTTCGCCTTTTTGGGAGGCTTTTCTCCGTGGAAATCGCAGACGGTTATCTCCTGGTTCTGCCGGACCGTTCCGCGCTCTATGCGGCCTATGCATATCCTGCCCACATATTCGTTATAGTCAATGGAGGAGATCAGCATCTGCAGCGGCGCTTCCGTGTCCCTTGCCGGGGCGGGAATGTAGTCCACGATTGTTTCGAAAAGAGGCTTCAGGTCCTTGCCGGCTGCGTCGGGGCTCACCGAGCAGACCCCCTGCCTTGCAGAGCAGAAAAGCATGGGGCTGTCGAGCTGCTCGTCGGTGGCGTCCAGCTCAAGAAGCAGCTCGAGCACCTCGTCGATCACCTCGTATACCCGCTGGTCGGGCCTGTCTATCTTGTTTATCACAACTATGACCTTGTGGCCCATCTCGAGCGCCTTCTGAAGGACGAAGCGCGTCTGCGGCATGGGCCCCTCGGCGGCGTCCACCAGGAGCAGCACCCCGTTGACCATTTTCAGTATACGCTCCACCTCTCCGCCGAAGTCCGCGTGACCGGGAGTGTCCACTATGTTGATCTTTACATTCTTATATTCCACGGCGGTATTCTTCGCAAGTATCGTGATGCCGCGTTCACGCTCGAGATCGTTCGAGTCCATAACGCGCTCCATTACCGCCTGGTTTTCGCGGAACACGCCCGACTGCTTCAGCAATTCGTCAACCAGCGTCGTCTTCCCGTGGTCAACGTGGGCGATAATAGCTACGTTTCTCAGTTCTTTCAAGTTAACACATCCTGTAAGATTATTGTTCGAGCAGTAATTATATAAAATAAACAAAATTATTGCAAGTTTTTTATTAAACTATTTTAAAGGAACGTCACGAGGACGTTCCTTTAAGCTTGTCGAAAAACTTGTTTACAGCAAAAAAGCTTCGCAGAATTTCCGCCGCGAATGGCGGAAACAACGTCAAATCTGTCATTTCCGGCGGCGTGTACGTCGGAAATGACACCTCTCATGACGGGCGAGGCAGAGCGGCCGTCATTAAGCCCCCCTTGTCAAAAAAGCCCTTTGGGCTTGTTTGACAGTCTGACTAACTGGGCGCACGCCGGACGCCCAGTTAGTGTTTGTGTTCTGGACTTGAGGAAAAAAGAGAGCAGCCTTAGCCTGAGAGAGAACTATTTGGCTTTCAGGTTTCTGGCGCTGCTCTGAAGCATTTTACCTATAAATGAGGCTATCTCGTCGGGACTGAGGTTCATTCCCTCGTGCATCCACTTTTCGATGACGGCTATGCTCCCCGCCGTGGAGAAGGCGTAAAGAAGCTCCAGCCGATCGTCGTCTTCCTTTATCCCGTAAGACTTCCAGGCCGCTATGCTTTTGTCGTGCGCGAGGTCTAATATGCGTTTTAAGAAGGCCTTGTCGCCGTGGTCGGATAGTATGGTTTTGCATAGGTCTCCGTTTATGTATATGGCGTGGCATATCTCGGTCAAGAATTTCGGTATGTTGCCCGTTTTCAGCGTCTGCTCCAGAGAATGCTTTATGCTTTCGTAGAGCTCCTCCTCGATGCTTGCCAGCAGAGCCTCCGGACTGTCGTAATGCGAGTAAAAGGTGTTGCGGTTTATGTTGGCGTGGCGGCAGAGCTCGGTCGGCGTGATTTTGCTGATGGGCTTCTTCTTCATGAGCTCAAGAAGGCTTTCCCTCAAAAACATTTTTGTGTACATGACCCTGCGGTCCGTTTTCCCCTTGTCCATGTCAAAACCTCTTTAGTAAAATGTAAATTTTAGAAAAGATAACGAACGGTTTAACAAAAATCCGTTAGTTAACAGACAAAAATTATCGAACTGATTGTTGATTATTTATCACAATGTTAGTATGATACTAATGCCCTGAAAAGTCAATATCATTACACGGACGGCGGACCGTTTTTATTCCGCCGCGGGATTTTCTGTTAACCGGAAGAGGATTTCAATGAGCTTTATTACCTTCAGAAACATAACAAGAGAATACCATGTCGGCGACAGCGTGATAAAGGCTGTGGACGGCATCAGCTTCTCGCTCGAAAAGGGAACCTTCAACGTCGTGCTCGGGCAGAGCGGAGCCGGCAAGACCACCGTGCTCAATCTCATAGGGGGCATGGACTCGCCGACCGGGGGCAGCATAGTGGTCGACGGGCAGGAAATATCGAATTTGAGCCAGCAGGGGCTGACAGAGTACAGAAGGAATAAGATAGGCTTTGTGTTCCAGTTCTATAATCTTGTTCCGAACCTGACCGTGCTCGAAAACGTGCAGCTCGCTCAGGAGATATGCAGGTGCCCGCTCGACCCGAGGGATGTCATCACAAAAGTCGGTCTCGAGCACAGGATGTCAAATTTCCCCAGCCAGCTTTCCGGCGGGGAGCAGCAGAGGGTTTCAATCGCGAGGGCTCTCGCGAAGAACCCGCAGATACTTCTGTGCGACGAGCCCACCGGGGCTCTCGATTCCGAAACCGGCAGCATGGTGCTCAAGCTGATACAGGACGTAGCCAGGGATCTTGAAAAAACGGTGGTTATTGTCACGCACAACGTGATAATTGCCGAGCTGGCAGAGAACGTGATACATATGAGAGACGGCAAGATTAGGGAAATCGTCAGAAATCCCAGCCCGAAAAGCGCAGGGGATATCAGATGGTAAAAAACGCCCTTTTCATTAAAGCCCTGCGCGACATGGCGAAATCCAAGGCGCAGTTCATCTCGATTTTCGTTATGGCAGTGCTGGCGGTGAGCATAGTGACGGGGCTTGACTGCATCTGGAAGACCATAGAGGTCAAATCGGAGCAAATGTACGCGGCGACGAACTTCTCCGACATCTGGATAACGGTCCCGAACCCCTCCGAAAAGGAGCTGCGGGCAGTTTCAAGGATAAGCGGCGTCGAAAGGGTGGAGAAACGCTTTACCGCGAACGCGGATACGGACCTGGAGGGGGCTCCGGTCCTGAAGGTATACACGGTCTCGGATCAGAAAACGCTAGACGTGCCCATGCTGCAGGAGGGCGGGCTAAGGAGCGACGGCGGCGCGATCCTCGACGCCGATTTCGCGAAGCGGCGCGGTCTCAGGACAGGCGACAGAATATCCATAAAGCTGAACAAAAAATGGATGAGCTTCACCACAGAAGGGCTCGCCTATTCCAGCGAGCAGATAAACCTCTCAAAAGGCAGCGCGGGGGCCATGCCTAACCATTACAACTTCGGCTTCATATTTATCCGCGAGGAAGCCTTGAAAGGCGCATACGGGATAAAGGTATACAACCAGATATGCGTTAAGCTTCTGCCGGGCGCGGATGCAAGGCGGGTGCAGCTCGAGATAGACCGCGCGCTGGGCGACAAGCTGATCGGAATGACGGCCAGGGAGGACTCGAGCAGCGGAAACAGCGTGAGGGCCTTCATACAGCAGTTCAAAACGCTGTCGGCGGTTTTCCCACTTATTTTTTTCCTTGTGACTGCTCTTATAACGCAGAGCACTATGATAAGGCTTGTGGAAAAGCAGCGCGGCGAAATAGGCGTTCTGAAGGCGCTGGGATATTCGAAAAACAGCATTCTCTGGCACTACACCTCATACGGGCTTTATACAGGCCTTTTGGGCGCGGCTGTCGGGTTTCTGATAGGCCCGAGGCTGTTCGGAGGGGTGCTTGTTCCGAGGCTGACCCTGAATTTTCCCGACTATTCGCTCTCTATAAATTATGTAAACTTTATTTTCAGCCTTATTCTGATACTGCTGTGTACGGGCGGGGTGTCTTTTTATGCCTGCTACCGGCTCCTTAACGAAACTCCGGCGGCTCTGCTTCGCGACAAGCCTCCGAAGGAGGGCGGGAGAATATTTCTCGAGCGTTTCACCGGCATATGGGAGCGCATGAGGTTCAGCAGCAAGCTGATAGCCCGCAATACCGTAAAAAACAAAATGCGACTTGCCATGAGCGTTCTCGGCATAACAGGCTGCGCGGGGCTTGTAGTGGGGGCTTTCGGGCTCAACAACATGATTTCCGGCATCTCGCGGCAGGTCTACGGAAACATATACTTATACGAGCAAAAGATACTTCTGGACGGGAAAGTCGATTCGCGATGGGTCAGCAACAAACGCATCGACGCGGTTGTTCAGGAGATAAAGGAAACCAGCATGGAGATAATTTGCCCCGACGGGACCATGGTAATGAAGCCCATGACGGTCATTACGGATTACAGCCCGCTTGTGGCGCTTAAGGATGACGCCTCCAGGCCGGTGCAGCTCAGCGACAGCGGCGTCGCCGTTACGAGAAAGCTCGCGGAGACGCTCAAGCTGAGTCTGGGAGATGAGATACAGATAAAACGATCGAATAACAGCTACGTTTCCGTTACCGTAGACAGGATATTCTACATGCCCGCCAGCCAGGGCCTGTTTATGAAGGATACACTGTACGAGGCTATCGGGGAGACATTTACGCCATCCGCCCTTCTTGTGAAGTGGAACGGGCAGAGGGACGAGGAATTTCTGAAAAGCGACGCGGTAAAGGAAACCGTGGACGTCAAGGTGCAGATAGCTAATATGGACTCGCTTACGAACGTCGTGCTGATAGCGGCGACGATGATGATACTCATGGGCGCGGTGCTTGCCTTCGTGGTCCTATATAACAGCAGCATACTTAACTATACGGAGCGCATAAGGGACCTTGCCACTTTAAGGGTTCTCGGCTTTCACCAGAGAGAGATCCGCGCGCTGGTCCTCACGGAGAACATAATCTCGGTTTTGCTCGGCATGATATTCGGGGTTCCTCTGGGAAAGGCTCTCCTGGACGTTGTGGCGGGCACCCTCGACGACAGAATGGATCTCATAGGACGCATCACTTTGAGCAACGTCCTGATCTCCGGATGCCTTACGCTGGTATTCGCGCTTGTCGTAAACGTTTTTGTGGCACGGAAAATGAAAAATCTTGACATGCTTGACGCATTGAAGAGCGTCGAATAGATAAATCGGGGGCAATTTGAATGAAAAACTTACTGATGAGGAATAAAAAGCCGATTTTGCTGGGGGCGCTTGCCGTCGTTGTAGTCGTGCTTGTTGCGGGGCTGAGCGTTAAAACAATAAGGGACAGGGCCGCGAAAGCCGCGCAGGCGACACAATACAGGACCGAGCAGACGAAGGATATAGTAGCCTGGGGAGAGGTTAAATACAACGTCGTTTACGATATCAGCATAGACTTCCCCGCGATAGTCACGAGCCTCGACGTCAAGGAAGGAGACCGGGTCAGGCTGGGTCAAAGCCTTGTGACACTCGACATATCCGATTACGAGGCGTCTCTAGAAAAGCTCCGGCAGCAGCTTATCACGAACGAGGCCGGACTGAAGACCGCGACTCAGGATATGGTCTCGCTCGAAGCGGACATAGCGCAGCTGAAAAAGGATATCCAAAGGAAAACCGAGGAGCTGGGCAGCGGCACAAATATAAATCTGAAAATGCTGCAGGACTCGCTGGTATTGGCGCTTAAGGACGCCGAAAAGGCAAGGCAGGACGCTCAAAGCTACGAGCAGCTCTATCTGGCAGGAGCCATCTCGCGCGACGCTCTTGAAAAATACAAGCTGCTTGCGGATCAGAAGGAGAAGGCCGCTTCGGACATCGCCAATAACATAGAGAAGCTGAAAAGGGATCTTCAGACGGAAATCGACCAGTTGGGCGTATCGCTCAAGTACAAGCAGGCCCAGCTCACTCAAATCGTAAACGCAAACAGCGCGAATACCGCGAAGCAGAACAGCGGAGTGGCGGTTTCGAGGATAGACCTTGACAGCATGAAGTCCAAAAGCGCGAAGAGCTACATAAAGGACAACCGCATCGTATGCTGCGTGGAGGAAGGGATAGTAAAGAACCTTCGCCCGGTGATAGGGACGAGGCTGGGGCTTCAGAACGCCCCGACATCAGTGCTGCAGCTTATCGATCTCTCCTCCGTCGTCATAAGCGCGGAAGTGGAGGAGGCGTTTATAAAAAGCGTAAGCCTCGGCGAAACAGTGAAAATAGTCCCGGAATTCGACAAGAGCATAACGATACAGGGAACGGTTTCTCAGATCTCAAACATCGCCGTCGAGGACGACGGGAAGCGAATAGTCAGGGTGGAGGTCAAGCCGAACGATCCGACCGGCCTTCTCAAGCCGGGCTACACGGCGGACGTCTACTTTCCGGCAAAGTAAAGGTTCTATTCCGGACATATTGGAGAGGTGTTTATGAAAAAGCTCATTCGGAAAAGCTTATCGGCGGTTTTAATCCTCTGCATAGCGGCCGTGCTTTCTGGAACTTCCGCTTATGCCGAAGACGGGGAAGAGCCCGTTCGGGTTTCGTTAAATCTGGACAGCGCATACGATCTTTCCTATTCCGGCAATATTAATTCGCAAATCGCCGTCAAGAAACTTGAGGCCTTCAAAAACGATATAGAAAAGCTGAACGATTCCATCAACTCCGCGTGGGATCTTTCGGGCTCCGCCGATCCCACGAGCAGGCTTTACGGGAACCTGATGCTCCAGACGCTGATCCCGAAGCAGGTCTCCCAGGAAGGGAAACAGGGCGCTGAGCTGTCTTCCGAGCTGACGAAAAGACAGGTCGCCATCGGCGGCAGGTCGATGCTGGCGTCATATTACAGCACGCAGCTGCAGCTGGGCCTTCTGAAGGCGGAGTACGAGCGGCTCGCGCGGGAAGCCGGCGTATTGAAAAAAAGGGCCGAGCTCGGTCTGGGTACGGAGCTGGAGGCGAGCTCACTTGCACAGTCTCTCGATAAGCTCAAAAACTCGTTGAAAACGATAGAGGACAGCCTGCCCAGGCTTAAAACCCAGCTTGCCCTGTATGTCGGCGTCAGCGAGCCGAATATGACCATAGAGGATTTCAAGGGCTTTTCGGCAGCGGAGGCCGATGTGATTCTGGCGGCCATAGACTATTCTTCCGACCTTGAAGCGGCGAAAAAAGCGAACCTCGCGATAAAGATTCAGGCGCTCAAGATAGAAGACAGCAGCGGGGCGCAGCAGGATGCCGAGCGGCTCGCCCTGAAAAAGCTCAACGACCAGTTACCGATAGATTTCGAGGCTCTTTACAAAAAGCTAGAAAACGCGGCGGCGAATGTAAAAAACGCCGAGGAGGCATATAGGATCAGCGGGGAGAGCCTCAAATTTGCACAGCTTAAGCACGAGCTTGGGATCATAAGCAGGCTGGAGCTTGAAAATATGATGTCGCAGCACCAGTCTGAGGAGAAAAGGCTCCAGTCTGCAAAACTTGACTTTTCCTCGGCGCTTTACGGCTACAAGGCTATGCTTGGCGGAGTATGGCAGCAGTCATTGGAGTGAGCTTTGGCCACCCTCGGCGAGTCGATGACATTCATAGTGAAAAAACCGGCACGGGATACATACTCCCGTGCCGGTTTTTTTTCAAAAAACAACGCCTATATTTATATTTTTTGTTTGTAAAAATTACATTTTCCCTATATAATCGACTTAATAAGACGAGATTCGAGCTGAATTTCGCAATTGACAAAGGAGCCGTATTGTATTTCATAAATGCCGAAAACAGGGGGACTTCTGCGCTGACTTATGACTTGACCGTAATTGAATGCCTTGCAGAAAAAGGGATATACGATGTAATAATATCATGGAGGGTTTTTCATGAAGAGTGAAATATTGTCCGAGATTATCGGAAAGCTGTCCGAGCTCGGAATACCGACGGAAAGCGGAAACGGAGCGGACATATCGATTTCGGCGGAATTTATCGACGCGAAGTGGGGGACCGGAAACAAAAAAATAAGCTATGAAGCGCAGATAAGTTTAAGCGAGCGGGACAATTCAATCTATATGTATGAAAAAACGACCGAAAAAGGCGGGGGCGTTTCGTTCGGAACAGAAAGCTCCGGCTCTTTTCAGTCGGGCGCCACGCTTTTCCGTAAAGTCAAGAGCACCGGATACGCTCCCGACGGAAAGGCTTACGAGTATTCTCTGGATCTCGGGGAAATCCCGAAAATCGTCAAAGAAGCGGCCGGGCGGCACGGCTGGAAGTTCAAGACCGTGCTGAGCAAGGCTAAAGCGGCCGGGCGGAAGGCCGATGCTCAGGATAAGGACGCGCATCAGGAAGCAGAACGCGAGCGCGAGCCGGAAACGCGCGGGAGCGAAACAGCAAGAAACGGAGGCTATTGCACCAACTGCGGCTCGCCGCTTGCCGAGGGCGTGAATTTCTGTGAAAGCTGCGGCGCCGCCGTAAAAGGCGCGGCAGGGAAAGCGGAAGCGGAGCCAAAAACGCAGCCCCAAGCCCGCCCTCGGGGACAATGGCAGGATCACTCAAACCGCAAAAAAGCGTTTTTTGCGAAAGACGGCGCCGACCCGGAGCAGGGAAGGACAAACAGGGCTTCCAAATTCCGAAACCTGGTTTTCTGGGGCATGTGGGCCGTACTCGCGGTTTTGTGCCTGCTCATGCTCCTTTTTGAGTTCTCGGCGCTTCGCCTGGCGGGATTTGCGCTTGCGCTGGCTTTCCCGCTGTATTTCAGAAAAAAGTTTTATTCCAAGCTTCCGCAGTCGGTTTTCGCATGGCTTGTTCCCGTAATAATATTTGTCGCGGTAGTAGCCTTCACCGGTAGCGCTAAAAAGGAGGATGCAAAGCTCGCCGTTCAAAGCCAGGGCGGAGTTTCCGTAACTATGCTTGAGGGCGTGATGCCCGAAAAAAGCCGTATAAGCGTTTTGAGAGACTCAAACCCTCCCGCGCCCGGGTCGGTCAATGCAAAGCTCGAGGCCTACGACATAAGCCTGCCGGAAGGCAGCGCAATGGAAGGCGTTGCCGAAATAGCCATGCCTTATGACAAGAGCATGATACCCTCCGGAATGAAGCCGGAGGAGGTAATATCGGCCGCATACTACAACCCGACCGCAAAATCGTGGGAAAGCGTCCCTTATATCATCAACCCTGGCAAGGGTACGGTGACCGTCCTTACCGACCACTTTTCCAAATACGCCGTGGTGTACTTCAAGGACGGACGCAAGAAGCTTTCGGACAGGATACCCGAAGCCGACGGCGCGCCGCTTTCCTATTACACGGGAGCCGAGCTTGAAAAGTTTGTTTCCGATATGGCCGGCGGCTCCGGCAGCTCGTCGGCGTTGAACGCGGGCTGGAGCAAATTCAACGAATATTACGGGCTCAGCGGGGCGGCGGGAAATATCCTCGGCGCCGCGGTCGAGGCCAAAACGGTCAGCAACGTAAACAGCCTGCTGACGGAAGCGGGGGCGGGCTTCGCCCTGGCCCAGCTGGCCATAGACATGTATAACGGCGACAACAAGGCGGCCTGCAACAATTTTGTGAAAAACGCGGCGAACTACGCGGCTTCAAAATGGGGCGGCGCTGCGGTCGGCCTTGCTTCGGCGGGAGTCACCTTTATAGACATATCACTGAACAAATTCGCCGAGACCGCTCTCGACAAAAACCTGCAAAAATGGGAGGACACTTACAGGGAATACTATAATACCAAGGCGAAGCGCACGGCGGTGGACTGGTACAAAATAGTTAAAAAAATATATTCCGAGGCGAACGGACCTGATCAGTTCAAGGCAAAGCTCGAAGCCGAAATGGACAAATACTGCGACCTTTTCTGGAAGGACGTGACGGACGGATACACAAAGGTCTCGGACAAAACAGCTCTCGGAGTGGGCGGCGAATATGCTCTGGGTGTCAGCAAGATAAACGCGAACTATAAAAATTATCTGTACAGCACGACCATGAAGCCTGTCATGGCTAAGCTGATGCAGTACATCAGCTATCAGGAATACAAGAAAGCGTCTGCGAACTTCGAAAAGCTGAAGGCTGAAATGAACAGGGAATACACGATAACGGTTAATCTCGCAAATTACAGCCAGGCCGGCAATCTGAAGGCCACGATGGTGCGCTTCAGAAGCCCGGGCGGTCAGGTGGCCCACAGCCAGAGCTTTGACGATTCGGGCAGGGCGGTGGTCAAAATGTCGCTCTTCGGATTTCTGAAGGCGGGCGGACCGACAACGGTCGAGGTTAAGGTGCCGGCCCAGGAGAATACCGAGGAGTTCACGACGACACTTACATACACCCTTAACAGCACGAATATCGTGCTCAACGTGCCCTATGTGCCGAAGGTCAAGCAGCCGGAAAAGCCTGCCGAGACCGCCAGGCCCTACGAAACGCCTAGACCGGCCGAAACAGCAAAGCCATCGTCCCCGCCCCCCGCGACTTCGCAGCCCGCAAAAACCGAGGCTCCGGTCAAAACCACAACGGTTCCCAGGGAGTATAACTACGGCGCCGCGCTTTCGGCCTGGGCCGCGGATTTTGCCGCCGAGGTAAACAAGCGCGTTTACGACGACGGGCGGTGCAGAAGCACCTTCAAGTTCGAGTGGGTGGTCGCGCCCTATATAAAAAACGGACAGGTATACGGCGCGAGCAGGATAATCGAAACGGACGTCTACTACGACGGGCCGAGAAAAGGCGAGACGGTAACCTTCGTTTCGAATGAAGCCTATGACGCGTCAAATCACGGAGTATACATCTACGCCGATGACCTGAGAAGAAAATATCCGCAATTCGGATGAGCGCCCCGAATATGAGTGCGTTTATTCCTTAATGCCGGCTGACGGCGTCATGTCCTTAGATATGACGCCGTTAATATTTAGGTTTTCCTGCAAGCAAAACTGCTGTATAATAATATAAAAAATAATAAAAGAAGGAAGAGCTATGAATAACTTCACGTTTTACAGCCCAACTTATTTCATCTTCGGCAGGGACGGGGAAAAAAACACCGGAAAGTATGTGAAGCGTTTCGGAGGAAGCCGTGTGCTGATACATTACGGCGGAAGTTCGGCCCTGCGCTCGGGTCTCATCGACAGGGTCAAGGCGTCTCTCGAGCGCGAGGGCCTTGAGTATGTGCTGCTCGGAGGAGTGAAGCCCAATCCGAGGAGCGGGCTCGTCTATAAAGGCATAGAGCTCTGCCGGAGGGAAAAGGTCGATTTTGTTCTTGCGGTAGGAGGCGGCAGCGCGATAGATTCCTCCAAGGCGATAGCCGCCGGCGTATTGTATGACGGCGACTTCTGGGATTTCTATCAGGGGAGGGCCGTTACCGAGGCTCTGCCCATTGGGACCGTGCTTACAATAGCCGCTGCCGGCAGCGAGGGCTCGCCCGATTCCGTTATCACAAACGAAAACGGAATGTTTAAGCGAGGGGGGCACGGGGAGGCTCTCAGGCCCGCTTTTTCCATATTGAACCCCGAGCTTATGGGGACGCTGCCGAAATACCAGGTAGCCTGCGGAGTGACGGATATAATGGCTCACCTGCTCGAACGCTATTTTACTACGACCGAGGAGGTGGAGGTGACGGACAGGCTCATCGAAGGGCTTCTGCTTGCCATGCTCCGGGAGGGGCCGCGCGCGGTTAACGAACCCGGAAACTACGAGGCGGCTGCAAACGTGATGTGGGCCGGCACTATGGCCCACAACAATTCATGCGGCGTGGGGAGGACCCAGGACTGGGCCAGCCACGACATTGAGCACGAGCTCTCGGCGCTTTACGACTGCGCTCACGGAGCGGGTCTGGCCGTTGTGTTCCCCGCGTGGATGAGGTACAATATGAGTCGCGACATAAAGCGCTTCGCGCAGCTTGCGGTTCGCGTATGGGGCTGCCAAATGGACTTTGCGCGCCCAGAAAACACCGCAGAGGCCGGAATAGAGGCGTTCCGAAGCTTTCTTAAATCCATAGGGATGCCGACGAATTTCAAAGAGCTCGGCGCGAAAGAGGAAGATATAGAAAAAATGGCGAGAACGGCCTGCTGGGGCGACGGGAGAAGCGGAACCATCGGAACCTTTGCCGAGCTAGGCGAAAAAGACGTCCGCGAAATATACCGTCTTATGCTCTGACCTTAGAAAAACGAACGCTTCGGGAGCGACGCGCGCTCCCGAAGCCGCGCGGAGTTATTAGGGGATAAGCGCTTTTGCCGCGCCGGGTTTTGAGCTTTCCGCTTGCGGAAGCGGAAATACATATTTTTAACCTGAGGGCTATATATAACGCATGGCTTTGACTTCGTATGCAAAGAAGCTGTTTGCAATACTGCGTCGTCAAAGCCCATAAAGATCGAATCGAAAAATGGGGCGTAATGATGTACAAGGTGTTTTTGGTTGAGGACGAGATAGTTGTGCGCGAGGGCCTGCGGAACAATATCGACTGGGAGCAGTACGGCTTTACCTATGTCGGCGACGCCGCGGACGGCGAGATGGCCATGCCTCTGATAAGAGAAGTGAAGCCGGACCTGCTCATAACCGACATACGCATGCCCTTCATGGACGGGCTTGCCCTCAGCGAGCTTGTGCGCAGGGAGCTTCCGAATACAAAAATAGCGATTATAAGCGGCTATGACGATTTCGCCTATGCCCAGAGGGCCATAAACATCGGAGTGGAGCAGTATCTCTTGAAGCCGATTACCAAGGCCAAGATGATTGAGGTCTTAAACGAGCTCAGAAAGAAGATGGATAACGAGGCCGGACAGAAGAATTATCTGAAGCAGTTTCTTGGGGAAGCGCAGGAGTACGAGCAGTATTCGAGAAGGCTGTTTTTTGAAAAGCTTACAGCAGGGGAAATGACGGTAAAGGAGATATACGAAACCGCCAGGAAGCTGAATCTTGACATCGACGCGCAGAGCTACAATATAGTAATGCTGTACCTCAGCGGCATAAGCCGCGGCGGCGAAAATCCGGACCGCTATACGGACGCCCTTGCCGCCCTCCAGGAAAAGCTGATGCAGTTTTTCCTCGCATGTCCCGAATACCTGCTGTTCAGATGGAATATTACGACGTATGTCATTATGGTGAAGGGCGGTCCCGCTCAGATAGAAATGCGCACTTCAAACTGCATAGAAAACATACGCCGGCGCTGCGAGGAATACGAGGGAGAGGTGGAGTGGCACGTCGCGGCGGGGCATCAGGTTCCGCGCCTGAGCGCCATTCCGGAATGCTTTTTCGAAGCAAACAAAATCATTTCCTACCGCCACGTCTGCCCGAACGAGCGGGTTTTGACGGCGGAAAGCCTGGAAAACTGGAAAAGGAGCAGCTCTGTGAGCGGCACCATCTCAAGCGTGGATCCGGAGCTTGTCAAGAAGTTTCTCGCGGACGGCGCGCCGGACGAGGTGGATTCTTTCCTACTGCAGCTTCTGGGGAAAAACGGGGACGAAGCGTTGAAGTCAAACATGTTCTGCCAGTATTTTCAGATGACCGTCTATCTCAAAACCGTTGAGTTCGTAGAATCCATGGGCTGCGGCGGCGACGACCTCATGAGTCAGGAGCTGCGCGGAAGGCTCAAGGACACCGAGCCTTCCGCGGCCAAGGACAACGTCCGCCGCATATTGAAAATGGCGCTGGAAATAAGGGAGCGCGAGTCGAGAAAGCACTACCGCGACCTTCTCGCGCAGGCGCTGGATTACATAGACGCGCATTATTGCGAAAACGGCATCTCCCTGAACGTCGTGGCAAAGGAGCTCGACATCAGCCCCAGCTATTTCAGCGCCGTTTTCAGCCAGGAGGTGGGGCAAACCTTTGTCGAGTACCTGACTCAGAAGCGCATGGAGGCGGCGAGGCGACTCCTTAAGCAGACGGATCAGCGCAGCAGCGATATCGCGGCCGCCGTCGGCTACAAGGACCCGCACTACTTCAGCTATCTATTCAAGAAAACCCAGGGCTGCACTCCCCGGGATTACAGGGGAGGCGGAAAAAGGTGAAGCTGTTCCCCCTGAAAGCCGGGGAGGAAAAACTGCCGCTGGAGCGCTATATAACTAACCTGATAAAGGTCATCATCATACCGCTGGTGCTGGTTATCGTAGTCGTTATGGGGATACTCTTCTGGTACGCCCAGCGTTACAGCGCAATTTTGAAAAACGTTACGACGGCCTCGGAATTCAACCGCAACTTCAAAGCCGACATAGACCTTAAGATGTATTACTATGTTATAGAAAGCCAGTATTCAGCGGGGCTGCCCACCGAGGAGGTGCAGTACGCCGAAAGGCTGGCGAAAAGCCTCCTTCTCACCACCACGGAAAAGGACAGCGTGACGGCAATAACGAGCGTGATAAACTTAAGCGGAAACCTCAGGGACAAAATCAATCAGGTTGCGAGGACCGACAACTACAAGGACCGCCAGATGCAGCTTGAAAACAATATATATGTGCTCACGGATCTCGTGCAGACTTACATGTATGATTATCTTTATTACGAAGCGGCGCATCTTAACAAGCTGCAGTCCACCATAACCCTCCAGCTTGAAATGATGATGCTGGGGATAACGCTGCTGGTGGTTCTGCTGCTGCTGATACTGGTGTCGAAATCCAGGCAGCTCAGCCGAAGGATTACGGAGCCCATAGAGGATCTTTCTAAACGCGTTAAGGTCATAAGCGCCGGCGACCTTTCGGAAAAGCCCGCGATACAGGCGAGCGAAATAGAGGTTCAGGCTCTCAGCGACGGTTTCGAGAGAATGGTAAAGCATCTCAACGAGCTCATAGAAAAGAACAAAAACGAGGAAAGGCACCGCCGTACCGCCGAGCTGGCCCTTTTGCAGGCGCAGATAAACCCGCACTTTCTCTACAATACGCTGGATACAATAATCTGGCTCATAGAGGCCGGGGATTTTGAACGCTCCGTCCAGATGGTGGGCAGCCTGTCCAATTTTTTCCGCTTCTCGATGAACAGGGGAAACGACGTCATTACTCTCGCCGAGGAAGAGAAGCATATCCGCAGCTATCTTGAGATACAGCAGATAAGGTACGGGGACGTGATGGAGTACAGCATAGACATTCCGCCCGAGCTCGGACAATACTGCCTGCCCAAGCTGACGCTCCAGCCCCTTGTTGAAAACGCCCTGTACCACGGCATAAAGCTGAAGCGCGGGAAGGGGCTCATCACGGTCGCCGGGCGGCAGGAGGGAGACTGCATCGAGCTTACGGTTTCCGATAACGGAGCCGGCATGACTCCGAAAAGGCTGGAGGAGCTTCTGAGCGCTCTCAGGGAAGGAAGCGAGCTGGGCTTCGGAATGCGCGCGATACACAAGCGTCTGAAGCTCATGTTCGGCGAGGATTACGGCATATTTGACATTTCAAGCGCGCAGGGAGAGGGCACCCGGATAAGAGTAAGGATACCTATGTGGCTTCCGGATAAGGGGGAGAGCGTATCATGAAAAAAACTCTGGCTGTTGTTCTCGCGTTCGTTCTGCTGGGCACCGCCGGCGGCTGCGCCCACCGTGCTTCCGCTCCCGCGGAAACTCCCACCCTTAGAAGCGGCGCTCCGAACCCAAGCCCAGAGAAAAGAAAAAAAACCATTAAAGTCGGGTTCTCTCAGACCGGAGCCGAGTCCGTATGGCGAGTCGCAAATACGGAAAGCGTGAAAAATGCCCTCAGTGAAAAAAACGGGTACGAGCTGATCTATGACGACGCCCAGCAGAAGCCCGAAAACCAGATACGCGCCATAAGGAACTTTATCCAGCAGAAGGTGGATTATATCGTTCTGGCTCCGCTGGTGGAAACAGGCTGGGATTCGGTTCTGGAGGAAGCGAGGCGCGCAGAAATTCCGGTGATAATAGTGGACCGCATGGTGAGGGTGTCGGACGGCGACCTTTACACCGCATATATAGGCTCCAACTTTCTGAAAGAGGGGCAGACTGCGGTTGCCTGGCTTGAAGGGGTATTGGAGAAGTACAGGCGCGACAAAAAGACCGTGAACATCGTAAACATACAGGGGACGATAGGATCTTCCGCGCAGATCGGAAGGACGGCGGCGCTGGAGGCGGGGATCAGGAGCCATCCGAACTGGAAGCTCACCGCTCAGGAGAGCGGTGACTTCATAAAGCCGAAGGCCTACGAGGTAATGAGCCGCATCCTGAAAAAAACAAGTGACATCGACGTGGTATACTGCGAAAACGACAGCGAGGCATTCGGCGCGATCAAGGCGCTGCAGGAGGCGGGGCTTAAATGCGGCGTTTTGAACGGGGGAGTGATAGTGATATCCTTCGACGCAACCTCCGAGGGCCTGAGCGAGTGCCTTTCCGGCAGGATAAGCCTCAACGTTGAGTGCAACCCGCTGCAGGGACCGTACGTCGAAAAGCTAATTCGGGACCTGAGCGAGGGGAAAAGCGTCGAGAAAATATCCTATCTTGAGGAAACGTGGTTTGACTGCTTCACAATCACGAAGGATATAATAGATAAAAGGGTTTATTGAAAAAAGGCAGCGAGGGAGCCGGAAACATTTGCCGGCTCCCTCGCATATTTTATCGGGATTTTTCGTTAAGCCTCGCAATAAGCTCGGCAAGAGCGGGAAAGCGTTCCCGCCGGGGGAAGGCCCCTTCAAACCTTCCGGCGAGCAAGGCGGCGTCGCCCGGGGTTAAAAAGGCCGTGAGAGGGATAAGATGCCTCAAAACTGCGGTAAGCGAGTACTTAATGTAAGGATCCTGCCGGAAGGCTTCCGCCCGGCCGAGCATCCACTCGGAGAGCTCCCGCACTTCCCGGGAATCGGGGGCCTCGGAGGCGAGAACGCCGAGACATTCCATAAGACTCTTGTCAAAAGCCTCCAGACAAGCTTCGTCCTGCCTTCCGGTCAATATACGGGAAATATAGCCGAAGCGGTTTTCCCGGCGGGCCGCATGAAGCCGCTCAAGGTACTCGTCGTATATGATCGCAACGCTCCGATTATTCATGCTGTTCCTCTTTTCAGCCGCTCTGACGCTCGACAAGCTTCCACGGGACCAATACGGAAGCGCCCTGCCTGCCGTTAATGGTATCGATAAGCAGCTCCGCCGCCGCGGCGCCCAACTTGAAGCAATCGTGGCTCAGGGAAGTGAGGGGAACGGGAGAAAGCCCGCAGTAAAAGCTGTTGTCAAAGCTGACGATGGAAATTCTGCCCGGGACCTCGTATCCCGCATCGATCAGAACAAGCGTCATGAAATAAGCAATCTCGTCGTTTTGGATTATCAGCGCCGTGCAGCCGTCGAGGCGGCTTTTCACAAAGCTCCGGAGCAGGGTCGTATCATGCCTTTCGACCAGGGAGTTCCGGTCCTCCGCGGAGTACCAGAGTATTTTTTCCTCGGGTACGGCAAGGCCGGCGTCGTGCAGAGCCGAGACATAACCGTGATAGCGCTGGCGGCCCTGGATATGGTCGCTGTTGAAAACCGCGCCTATGCAGGTATGCCCTTTCGAGATCAGGTAACGCGCAAGCTGATATCCGCCTGCGTAATTGTCGTCGCATACGCACGGGACCCTGTCGAGCTCGGGGTAGCAAGAATGAAAAAATACCAGAGGGGTGCCGTTTTTACAGATACGCTGATAAAGATCGATATTGGGATTGGGAAGGGCCGTTTTCACCCCTTCCGCCAGCACGCCGGAGAAGGGCTGCCTCAGAACATGGTGCAGCGCATCGCGCTCCAGGCCGAGCCTGTTGTCCGTGGCGAAAACATCGGAGGAAAAGCCGTTTTTTGACAATGCCGCCTGAATGTCGAGCAATATGGAAGGGAATATGTAGTCCTTCGTGTTTGAAGCGATTATAGCGACTCTGCGGACTTCGTTTCCCAACCCGGATGAAATCACCCTTGTTCCGCTGCCCTGCTTCTTTTCTATTATCTTTTTTTCGGCAAGCACGGAAAGAGCGAGCCGGACCGTCTGCCGGCTTACGTTGTAATGGGCAGAAAGCTCGGCTTCCGTGGGAAGCTTGGCTCCGACGAGATAATCACCGCCGCGTATCTTTTCAATCAGGATTTTGGATAGCTCCAGATACTTTGAAGACATCGAGACTGCTCCTTCTGCCGCAAAAGCGGAAACGGAATTTTTTCTTCGGGCAAAACGCCCGCAATCACACGCGGAACCTGAGGCGTGACCGACGCCGGGCTCCGGCGCGATGCAGGGGATTTCACTGTCAGCATTATATTATAAAAGCGTACCCTATGCCATTACAAAAAAACATAACAGAGGGCGCAAAATTACGGATAGTTGAATATGTCCCCCTAGGCGGAAGGCGGCCGTTTGTTGAATTTGCACTCGCCCTGCCAATCGTAAAATCGTAAGATTTCAAACTTTTCCCGCTGTTTTTCAAAAAATAACCAACTAAAATGGCGCCTTTTCATAATTTGTATTAAATAGACAAACAAGCTTGAAAATTTGTATTGTTTATCCATACGAATTATTGAAAATGCCCAAAATTGCTTTGACTTTTAAGCTGTGACAAATATAATTTTTAATAGCATAAGGTTCGCGAGCAGTTGCGAACCGGAATTTTGCGGCGCTGCACCCGCGAAATAATCTGTTGTTTGAAAGAGGGATTGTTAAATGAAAAAACTGTTCGCACTAGTCCTTGCCCTGGCTCTGGCGCTTTCCGTGGCGGCCTGCTCCGGAGGCGCTTCGACTACGCCCGCTCCTTCGGCAAAGCCGAGCGCGGCTCCCAGCGCGGCGCCGCAGAAACTGATAAAGGTCGGCTTCGCGCAGGTAGGGCACGAATCAGATTGGCGCACAGCATCCACCAAATCGGTTCAGGCGGCCCTCTCCAAGGAAAAGGGCTTTGACCTCAGATTTGTGGACTGTGACAACAACTCCGCAAAGCAGCTTGAGGCTGTCCGCAGCTTTATCCAGCAGCAGGTGGACTACATAGTGATCGCCCCGATAGTTTCCACCGGCTGGGACACCGTTCTCACCGAAGCGCAAAGTGCCAAGATCCCCGTCATCGTTCTTGACCGCACAATCGACGACTCTACGAAGTATGTCACATGGATCGGCTCCGAGTTCACCAACGAGGGCCTCGCCGCAGGCGCCTGGCTGAAGGATTACGCAAAGGCCAAGAACATCAAGGATCTGAACATCCTTGTCATTAAGGGCACGACCGGTTCCTCGGCCGAGATAGGCCGTACGAAGGGCTTCGAAAAGATAGCCAAGGAAAACGGATGGAAGATTCTCGACCAGCAGGACGGAAACTTCACTCAGGACGGCGGACAGAAGGTCATGGAGTCCTATCTGAAGTCCTATAAGGATAAGTTCAACGTCGTGGTCTGCCAGAACGACAACGAAGCCTTCGGAGCTCAGGACGCGATGAAGGCCGCGGGCGTCACATACGGCGTAAACGGCAAGGTTATCCTCATTTCTTTCGACGCCTGCAAGGCGGCGCTCAAGCAGGTGCTTGAAGGCAAGATAAACGCGGACTTCCAGTGCAACCCGCTGCAGGGTGAATTCCTTGCCGACGCGATCAAAAAGCTTGCCGCAGGCGAGAAGGTCCCCGCCAAGACGTATATGAAGGAGCCCTGGTACGTTGCCGAGGATATTCTCAAATCCATCACCTATACAAACAATGCCGGACAGACCGTAACCGAACCTCTCATAAAGGTTACGCAGGCTATTGCCGACGCAGCATATTAAGCGTTTTAAGCCGGCCCGAGCAAGCGGCCGGCTAAACGACCGATAAAACAGGGGGGCACATCACAACCAGGTGAAAAAGGGCGGTTCCGTCTTCCAGAACCGCCCTTTTTCGCAGTGGGGCTCGGTTTTTAATTCCGGGCACCGCAGCTATATACACAGAAAGGGTCAAATTTATGGAAGATCAAATTCTTCTGACCATGCGGAATATCTGCAAAGCGTTTCCCGGCGTCAAAGCGCTGGACAACGCTGAAATAACGCTGAGAAAAGGCGAGATACACGCACTCATGGGAGAAAACGGGGCGGGGAAGTCAACGCTTATTAAAGTGCTGACCGGGGTCCATCAGTTTGACAGCGGAGAAATCCGGCTCCAGGGCATAGACGGACCGGTAATAAACCGCTCCACTCTGGAGGCGCAAAAAATAGGCATCGCCACTGTATATCAGGAGATCAACCTGTGTCCGAATCTCTCCGTGGCCGAAAACCTTTTTATAGGACGGGAGCCGAAAACAAGGTTCGGTCTTGTTGATTGGCGCACAATGAACAAAAAGGCAAAAAAGATAATGGACGATCTCGGCATTGACGTAGACGTCACCCTCACTCTCGAAAACTATTCGCTGGCAGTCCAGCAAATGATAGCTATCGCACGCGCGGTTGATATGGACTGCAGGATACTTATATTGGACGAACCGACCTCGTCACTGGACGACGGAGAGGTGGCAAAGCTCTTCAAGCTTATGCTTCGCCTGAAGGAAGAAGGCGTGGGCATAATCTTCATAACACACTTCCTTGAGCAGGTATACATGGTGTGCGACCGCATAACCGTATTACGAAACGGCCGTTTCGTCGGCGAATACGGCGTCGCGGAGCTGCCCCGCGTCAAGCTGGTTGCCGCAATGCTCGGCAAGGACTTTGACGACCTTGCATCCATAAAACCGGAAGGCGGCGAAACGAAAAGCAGCGAGGTGGTCGTAGAGGCTAAGGGACTAAGCCACAAGGGCAAGATAAAACCCTTTGACTTTATGATCAGGAAGGGCGAAGTCGTCGGCGTTACCGGGCTCCTCGGTTCGGGCCGCAGCGAAATGGTGCGCTGCATTTACGGCGCCGACCGCGCGCAGACCGGCACTCTGAAAATGAAAGGCAGGGAGCTGAAGGCAAAGGCTCCCATAGACTCAATAAAAGCGGGAATGGGCTTCCTTCCCGACGACAGGAAGGCTGAGGGACTCATAGGCGAGCTTTCCGTAAGAGAGAACATTATTCTGGCGATGCAGGCGCGTGAAGGCGTTTTCAAAACTCTTCCGAGCGCCAAGCAAAACGAGCTGGCAGACAAATTCATAGAGATGCTCCAAATAAAAACGGCTTCCCGGGAAACCCCGGTGAACCAGCTGTCGGGAGGTAACCAGCAGAAGGTAATCCTGGCGAGATGGCTTTGCACGCATCCCGATTTTCTTATACTCGACGAACCGACGCGAGGAATAGACGTAGGCACAAAAACCGAATTCCAAAAGCTGATCCTGAAATTCGCCTCCGAGGGCATGAGCGTCGTATTCATCTCGTCAGAAATAGAGGAAATGCTGCGCACCTGTTCGAGAATGTGCGTAATGCGCGACGGAACGAAGGTCGACGAAATAGAAGGAGAAATGACGCAGCACAGCGTCATGGCAGCGATAGCAGGGGGTGAAGCGAGATGAGCATACTGAAAAAAGCGACAAAGAAAACGCTTTTTCTGCCTCTTATGTGCCTTGTTCTTGTCTTGCTTCTCAATATTATAAAAGACCCCGGCTTTTTCAGCATAGCAATAAACAACGGCGTTCTTTACGGACGCCTTATTGACATACTCAACAGAGGCAGCGAGATAGCGATACTTGCAGTCGGCCAGACATTGGTCGTCGCGGCCTCGGCGGGAACCGACATATCCGTCGGCTCGGTGATGAGCCTTTCCGCCTGCTTCTGCAGCGTTCTGCTCGCCGGCTACGGCGTGAACTCGACTGACACTTTCAGGATTCCAATGCTCGCCGGCATGCTATCGGGAGTTTTCATCGGGGGAGTCTGCGGCACCGTAAACGGAGCGCTGGTATCGAAGCTGAAAATACAGCCGATGATCGCGACGCTTATACTTTTTACGGCGGCGCGTGCCATAGGGCTGCTTCTTTGCAACAATCAGATAACATACCTCCGATACGAGCCGTATAAATATCTGGGCAATTTCATTCCCGGCTGCCCGGTTCCAACGCCTATTTTCGTGGCTGCGGCCGTAATTGCCGCTGCGTTTCTCGTTCTGAGGAAAACGTCGCTCGGGCTTTACATACAGTCAGTCGGCATCAACAGCCGGGCGGCAAGGCTCCTCGGAATAAATTCAGCAAGGATCTGTTTCCTGTGTTATGTTATATGCGGCCTGTGCGCGGGAACGGCGGGGATTGTAGCGTCGTCGAGAATTTACTCCGCCGACTCCAACAATATAGGCCTTTATTATGAGCTTGACGCCATACTGGCGGTCGCGCTGGGCGGCAACAGCCTGGGCGGGGGAAAATTCAACATGGCTGCGTCCATAGTCGGCGCATACACAATCCAGGCGATAAACACCACCCTGCTCGCTCTCGGCATATCGACCGATCAGGCGCCGGTGGTCAAGGCGGTTATCGTCGTATTTATAGTCGCGATACAGTCCCCGGTTTTCAGAAAATGGGCGTCGAGTCTGGCCGAAAAAGACGCCAGGGCCATTAAGGAGGCGGCGGGAGCATGAAAAAGACGCGCGTAAACAGCAACTCCGTTCTGCTCCTCATAACGATAGGACTCTTCGCGGCAATGTACGCCGCGGGCTGCGTGATATACGCCGACAAAGGCTTCGGCCATTTTCAGACATTTCTGAATGTGCTTATCACCAACGCTGGCCTCATCTGCGTGGCCTGCGGGATGACCTGTGTGATGCTGACGGGCGGCATAGACATTTCGGTCGGTTCTCTCATAGCTATGGACTGCATGTTACTGGCATATTCGATGGGCGTGAAGGGCTATCCCTGCGTGCCGATGCTTGCCTTTGTGCTGGTCATCGGCATAGTGTTCGGTTTTGTGCAGGGGTTCCTGGTGGCTTATCTTGAAATACAGCCGTTCATTGTCACCATGGCCGGCATGTTTTTTGCGAGAGGCATGACGGCGGTCATAAGCACCGCCCAGCTCTCTATAACGCAGAAATCAAATCCGCAGTACTATGGGTGGGCCAACGCCAAAATTGAGCTGCCGGCTTTTCTCGGTTATACGAACAACAAGGGCGCCGTCATAGTGCCGTTTATACGCCCAACCGTCGTTATAGCCCTCGCGGTGGTCGCGATAATTTTTGTCGTTCTGCGGTATACCAAATTCGGCCGCTCGCTTTACGCCGTGGGCGGCAGCGAATCATCCGCGAAAATGATGGGCCTTGACGTGAGGCGCACAAAACTGAAGGCCTATGTTCTGAGCTCTTTCCTTTGCTCCATCGGAGGCATCTGCTACAGCCTCAACACTATGGCGGGCGCAGTCCAGCAGGCCAAAGGCTTTGAAATGGAGGCCATCGCCTCCTCCGTTATCGGAGGAACGCTGCTCACTGGCGGGGTTGGCAACGTCATAGGCTCGCTGTTCGGAGTTTTGATAAACGGAACCATAAACACTCTGGTCATATCCAACGGAAAGCTGCTGTCGAGCTGGGCGAACATAGCCACGGCGGCGCTGCTGTGCTTCTTTATAATATTGCAGTCCGTGTTCGCGCTTATAAAAGAGCGGAAAAAGTGAATTTTCTCTCCCTTATTCAGCGGCGCCTGTCCGTCGGCTTTATTGCCGTCAGACAGGCGCCGTTTTTTGCGGTGCTATTGAAAAAAGAAACGGGGGATGCGTAGATTATTTTTTATAATTTTAACGGAAAAAACACTTAACTTTATAAAGTTACAGCCGATGTAATAAGTAAAAGCATGCTGCCGGAGTGGCTTTGCAGGCTAAGCCTGTTTTCGAAAGGCAGGTGAAATGCGCAAAATTCTTGCGTGAATTAGTGGATTCCATACTATACTTAAGGAGATGAAGCAATGTTCAAGAAAACCATCGGATTTTGCATGGCAGTAGCAATGATATTTTCGCTGTCATGCATCCAGCCTGCATTTGCGGCCGTGACAACCGCCCCCGCCGCGGCTGATATAACGGTTACCAACAACTGTACCGGCGTGGCGGACACCGTTGTGGTAAACAATGTGGATAGTGGAGACGTAGTAAAGGTTTACAGCTCCTCCTCGGCCACTACTCCGGTCGGCACGGCAACCGCAACCGGGACAAGCGTGACGGTGAGCATAGATCAGCTTGGCACATCGGCTGGAAGTGTCTACGTTACCCTGACGTCCTCAGGAAATGATGAAAGCCCGCGCACGGCAAAAACTTACACCGCCGAACCGGTGTCAGCCGCGCCCGCCGCATCGACCATCACAGTTACCAATAACTATTCACTGGCTAACGATACCGTATTGGTGACGGGCCTTGAAGCCGGTGACGTCGTGAAGGTTTACGCGACGTCAAGCGCCACGACGCCGCTCGGAACCGCTACAGTCGCCAGCGGAGAGACCTCCGCGACGGTTGTCATCGCCCAGATCGGAGAGGCTGCAGGCAAAGCCTATGTCAGCGTAAAGGAAAGCGGAAAGAACGAAAGCGCAAAAACCGCTGTAAGCTACGCTTCGCAGAAGACTACGGCGCCGACCGCGGCTACAGTAACAGTGACAAACAACTACAATACATCGAGCGACACGGTTGTTGTAACCGGACTTGACGAAGGCGTGGCCGTCAAGGTATACGCTACGGCGACATCCACAGAGGCGATAGGAAGCGCAACCGTGGGAACCGGCGCAAGCTCGGTGACCATCTCGATTCCTCAGCTTGGCGTCGCGGCCGGAAAGGTCTACGTCACGCTTCAGGCCGCACTTAAAGAGGAAAGCGTAAGGACGGCCATATCCTACACGGCAGAACCCAAAACCACTGCTCCTGCGGCCGCGAACATAACCGTAACCAACAATATCACGGGAGTCGACGATACTGTTGCGGTCAGCAGTCTTGCGGCAGGAAACATAGTAAAAGTCTACGCGACGGCGACCGGAACTACGCCTCTGGGCACCGCGACGGTTGCTAGCGGACAGACCTCGGTGACGATAACTATTTCCCAGATCGGCAAAATTGCCGGGAAGGTATATGTATCTGTTACGGAGAGCAACAAGCTTGAAAGCTTGAGAACCCTTAAATCCTTTGCGGCGGAAGCCGTGACGACAGCGCCCGCTGCATCAAGCATTACCGTAAGCAATAACTACTCCACCTCGAGCGACACGGTTGTGGTGACGGGTCTCGTGGAAGGCGACAAGGTCAGCGTATACGCCACAGCCACCGCCACTACGCCGCTAGGAACCGCTACGGTCGCCAGCGGACAAACATCTGCCACGGTGACCATAGCTCAGCTCGGAACTGCGGCAGGCAAGGTATATGTAAGCGTTAAGGCGAGCGACAAGAACGAGAGCGTCAGGACCGCGGCCAGCTATACCGCCGAGAGAACGACCGCGCCCGCTGCGAAGAGCGTAACCGTCACGAACAATTACGTCACATCAAGCGATACTATCGTAATAACGGGACTTGCCGAGGGCGATGTTGTCAAGGCGTATGCGACGTCGACATCGGCCGATCCGATCGGCAGCGCGACCGTTGAATCCGGAGCAACCTCCGCAACCATAACCGTGGCTCAGCTTGGAGCAGGGGCCGGAAAGGTATATATCAGCCTCACAAAAGCGAACAAATCCGAGAGCCCGAGGACGGCCGTATCCTATGTAGCCGAGCCCAGGACGACGGCGCCGGCAGCTGCAAACATAACGGTGACCAACAATATTGCAGGAACAAATGACAGCGTCGTAGTGACGGGGCTTACGGAAGGACAGCAGGTATTTGTGTACGCCACAGCGTCGGCAACCGCTCCGCTTGGCAGCGCGACCGTCGCTGCGGGCCAAACCTCTGCAACGGTATCGATAGAGCAGCTCGGAGCGAAAGCAAGCAAGGTCTATGTGGCGGTTAAGGACGCAGGTAAGCTTGAAAGCCTCAGAACGACGAAAAATTACGGTGCTGAAGCGGTCACCGATGCTCCCGCTGCCGAAAAAATAACGGTCACTAACAAAGTCGAGGGCAAGGACGATACAATCGTGGTAACGGGCCTTGAAGCAGGAGCGGTTGTAAAAGTCTACGCAACGGCGACTTCCACGACTCCGCTCGGCACAGCTACCGTGGAAAGCGGGCAGACGTCGGCGACAGTCACGATAGCCCAGCTCGGAACGAAAGCGGGAAGCGTATATGTTTCCGTCACCCAGCCATCCAAGCTTGAAAGCAAGAGAACCGTAAAGAGCTATGGCACAGAAACCTCTACTGCTCCGGTAGCCACCAAAATAGTTGTAATCGACAACAGCGAGACTGACTATATCATAGTTGCCGGTCTGCAGGCCGGAGACGAGGTCAAGGTTTATACGGCGGCTAGCGGCGGGGAGACTTTAGCTACCGCGACCGTCGCGGCGGGAGAAACCGGCGTGAGGATATCCGCGACGCTGCCGGCAAATACAAGCAAGCTGTACATCTCTGTCACGAGCCAGGATAAGCTTGAAAGCGCCAGAACCGCCAAAGCATTATAAGGCTGAAAAGGCGCCACAACCGGAATTAGCAAGAAAAACATTCCTCAGAGCGGCCCGTCCGATTATAGGACGGGCCGCTTCAGACTGTCGAAAAAGCCTTTTGGGCTTTTTTGACAAGGGGGCTTAATGACGGACGCTCTGCCGTGCCCGTCATGAGAGGTGTCATTTCCGACGTACACGCCGCCGGAAATGACAGATTTGACTTTGTTTCCGCCATTCGCGGCGGAAATTCTGCGAAGCTTTTTTGCTGTAAACAAGTTTTTTGATAGTCTCAGCGGCCTGTCCGATTATAGGACGGGCCGCTTTTTATGCATTACGGCCCTGTTGATTAAACAAACAAGGTTTGATTAATCAGGAGCAATATGCTAAAATACCTGAAAACGGCTCATGCCCGACGTTCTGAGCGCCCGGTCGGGGCGTAAATCGGCAAAGACGCACGGACGGAAAAGCAATTTGCGTTTTGGAGGACTTCTGTGATCCCGAGCATTAAAACGTACCTCATAGTCTGCCCGCTTGTTTTTTTGGCGGGGCTGGTGGACTCAATAGCGGGAGGAGGAGGCCTTATTTCGCTTCCCGCATACATACTTGCAGGGCTCCCTGCGCACTACGCCATGGGCACGAACAAGACCGCCATGTGCGTCGGAACGTTTACGTCTGCGGTAAAATATCTGAAAGCGGGACAGATGGATCTAAGGGTGGGGGCCATATCGGCTGTTTCATCTTTGGCGGGAGCTTTCATCGGAAGCTCCGTAGCTTTAATGATAGACGATAAGGTCCTGAAGATCGCAATCCTCGCCGTTTTGCCCGCCGTAGCCGTTTTCCTGCTGATTAAAAAGGATTTCGGCTCTTTTGCCGATCCTTCGAAAAGGGCGGACGGAAAAAGGCTTGTCTTCGGGGCGCTGATAATCGGGCTTGTCATCGGCTGCTACGACGGATTAATAGGGCCGGGAACGGGAACCTTTCTTATCCTGGCGTTCACGGCTTTTCTGGGCTTTGACCTTCTGAAAGCCTCGGGCTGCGCCAAGGCGGCGAATCTTGCCTCGAATGCGGCGTCGGTCGCGGTTTTTCTGTTCAACGGCAAAGTAATATTTCCGCTGGCCATTCCCGCCGCAGTGTTCGCGGCGGCCGGGAACTATCTGGGAGCGAAGCTGGCAATTTCCGGAGGGAGCAGATATGTAAGGCTCACGATTTTTCTGGTCATCGTACTGCTTTTTATAAACATTCTATCGAAGCTGCTTTAACGCCGTATTTCGCCGGTTTTCCGTGTTTATTTATTTTGACAGGTTCCCGCTCAGATTGCTGGAGCCTGTTTTTTGTCCGCAGAGCGGAAAATAAACATTTTTTCATTTGCCAAACGAAGAAATTGCTTTTTCTTCCTATAAAAAGTACAGTAATAAATTATTATGATAAAAATATGTTTTTTGGAGGCCCTGTGATCTCAAATTTATTTGTACAATAGTCATAAGCGTTATTGACAACGCGCTTGCAAATAGTGTATGCTTTCGATAAAGAGGCTTTTCATACTGGAATAAGGGTATATTTTTTTCGGCGGCCGCCGGTTTTTGAAAATGTAAAATATTTAATTCAAAATTTTTACAAATCAGTAAAATAAATCGGCGCGCCTTTCCTGCTCATGTATTTCTTCCCGAAGCGGCAAGTGCTCTCGGGTTTGAAAAAAATATGTAATGAGGGAGAATGAAATGAAGAGATTTGTTGCAATCGCTCTGGTTTTCGTGCTTGCCGTAAGCCTGTTTGCGGGCTGCTCCGGCGGCACGAGCAGCACGCCCACGCCCGCGGCGGCGCCCAAACTTAAATCCGTAAATATCGCGATTTTTGCCGACCCGGGCTCTCTGGCGCCGTGGAAGGGCGCCAGCACAGCGGCCACGGTTCACCCGGAAATTTATGAATCCCTGTTCGTGATAGAGAAACTGGGCGGGGAACTGAAGCCCAGAATAGCTTCCAGCTACAAGAAGATCAATGACCTTACATACCAGGTGTCGCTCTACAAGAACGTAACGGACTCCGCAGGCAACAAAATCACAGCAGACGACGTGGTGTTCTCCTATGAGCAGGCAGCCGCTCAGGGGAACATGAAGACATTCCTCGGCTCGTACAAGAGCATAAAGAAGATAGACGATTACACGGTCGAGATTACTCTGAGTGACAAGACCATAGGCGGTTTCCTCAACTCCGTGACTTTCGTCTATATCGTTTCTCAGGCGGCATACAAGGCAGACAAGGACGGCATGGCAAACAAGCCGATAGCGACGGGTCCCTATGTTGTTAAGTCCTATGTTCCCGGATCGAGCATTACGGTTGTCAAAAACGAAAAATACTGGCAGAGCAAGGAGCTTCGCTCCATCTATGCGGGCCAGAACGTGGACCAGATAGTCTATAAGGTGGTAGCGGAGCCCGCGCAGGTCGTTACGGGGCTTCAGACCGGCAGCATAGATTTCTCCGACAACGTTTCCATGACCGACCTTAAGCGCTTCCAGGACGGCGGAGACATCAAGGGCTTTACCGTACAGATGGCAGACGCCGCGCTTACCCAGGTGCTTCTGTTCAACACGACAAAGGATCGGCCCACGGGAAGCCAGGCTCTCAGGCAGGCTATAAACTACGCGATCGACAGAAACGCGCTTATCAAGGGCGCTTACGGCGGCATAGGAACGGTAGCCAAGACCTATGGCAACAGCGTTTACGGCGATTATGTCAAAGCATGGGACACCCAGGAATACTTCCCGTATAATGTTGCCAAGGCCAAGGAGCTTATTGCGAAATCCGGCTATTCCGGACAGACTCTCACGATAATGACGGGCCCCCCGACCGCCCACAAGATGATGGCTCAGATAATTCAGGCTCAGCTCGGCGAAGTCGGTATCAAATCTAAGATTGTGAGCTATGACGACAGCCTTTTCAACAACTACATAAACGATCCCACGCAGTGGGATATAATGGTCACCAACAAGGGCTCGGGCGACTATGTGGCCTCTATCTGGAGATTCAGCTTCGACGCGAGAATGTTCAAGGGCGCGACCCGCGGCTTCCTTGTCGACTCCAAGCTGCAGAGCATGCTTGAAAAGTGCCTGGACGAAACCACCCATACGCCCGAGAACATGGACGCTTTCCACCAGTATCTCAAGGAGGTTTGCGTGGGCACTGGTCTTCTGTACTCCAAGTACAGCTATGTATATGTCAACACGATAAAGTCCATAGTGGTCAACACTCAGAACATGATAATTCCCGGTTCCTGCACTTACGCTGATAATTTTGTTAGCAAATAAACATTTTCCGGGGACTCCGGAGAAACAGGCTTAAGTGCCGACAGGTCAATGTGAGTTTCGGATTCCCCATATGGGTTAGCAGCTCATATGGGGAATTTATTAAAAAGGATAAAGGGATTGCCCGGGAGGGGAATGTGCCGAGGCACGGCAAATGCGCCTACTTCGCTTCAGGCTTTTTAGGGAGCTAACCCGCGCAGAATGCGGAAAATGCTTCAGGAGAATGTAAATAAAAATTACGAGGACAAGTTTTATGGGAAGGTATATTATCAAGAGGCTTCTGATGATCATTCCCGTGGCTATCGGAGTTACGGTTCTGATTTTTACAATCATGTACTTTACTCCCGGGGACCCGGCTACGATCATACTCGGCTCAAACGCTTCGGCGGAGCAGCTAAAGCAGAAAAACGCAGAGCTGGGGCTTGACAAAGGCTATGTGCAGAGGCTTGCCGACTACATGGGAAATTTAATCCTTAAACAGGATTTGGGAAAGTCATATATGAACAACCGCAGCGTTTCCGGGGACATAATGGAGCGTTTTCCCCGCACGCTTACGATCGCCTTCTTCAGCATTCTTATAGCGATAGTCATAGGAATCCCGCTGGGTATCGCTGCGGCCGTAAATCATTATAAGTGGCAGGACAGCGTCGCGATGATAGTGGCTCTTTTCGGAGTATCAATGCCGGGGTTTTGGGTGGCGCTGATGCTCGTTCTGCTTTTCGCGCTGAAGCTTGCGCTGCTCCCGGCGATGGGCATAGGCGACGGGCTGAGGAGCTATATACTGCCGTGCATTGCCTGCTCTTTCGGCGGGCTTGCGACGATAGCCCGCCAGACCCGCTCAAGCATGCTGGAGGTAATCAGGGCAGACTATATAGTTACGGCCAGGGCAAAGGGGCAGGTTGAAAGGGTGGTAATTTACAAGCACGCTCTCAGAAACGCCCTTATTCCGGTCGTCACAGACGCCGTAACCTCCTTCGGGCTTATGCTCGGCGGCGCGCTTGTTATAGAGACGGTGTTCTCTATTCCGGGGCTGGGAGTTTACATGGTCACGGCCATAAACAGCCGCGATTATCCGGCCATACAGGGCGCGGTTGTGTTCATGTCCATAGTGTTCAGTCTTGTAATGCTTCTGATGGACCTCATTTACGCTTTTGTCGACCCGCGCATCAAAAGCCAGTACCAGAAAAGCAAAAGGAGGATCGGCGATGCGTAACGAGATGACAAGCCCCGCCGGCAGGAAGCTCAAAAAGTCGAGCCAGTTGAAGTACATAGCGGGCCGCCTCAAGAGGAACAAGCTTGCCGTCGCCGGACTCATAATAATAATCATCATGACGCTGGTGGCGATTTTTTCGCCCTGGCTTGCGCCATATCAGTACGACAAGACGGACCTTTCAAACATGTTCTCCCCTCCGACCAGGGAGCACCCATTCGGAACGGACGAACTCGGGCGCGACATACTCAGCAGGATAATGTACGGAGGAAGGTATTCGCTGCGCATAGGCATCATCTCGATATCCTGCGCGGCAGTCGCAGGAGCCGCGATAGGCTCGGTCGCGGGCTATTTCGGCGGCAAGTCGGACCTTTTGATAATGCGGGTACTCGACATAATACAGGCTATTCCGGGACTTGTTCTGGCGATTGCGGTTTCCGCCACGCTCGGACCCGGCTTCACAAACTGCATTATAGCGCTTGCGATTGGAGTCACGCCGGCGTTCGCCCGAATGACCAGGGCCTCAATCCTTAACATACGCAAAATGGAATATCTGGAGGCCGCCACGTCAATAAACGCATCGAACTTCAGGATAATAAGCAGGCATGTCCTGCCAAACGCGCTTTCGCCGTTAATCGTCCAGTCCACCATGGGCATCGCTACCGCGATACTCATCGCGGCATCGCTCAGCTTCATAGGGCTGGGCGTGCAGCCGCCGACGCCGGAGTGGGGCGCGATGCTTGCGGGCGGCAGGAACTATATTACGAACTACCCGCATCTCGTCATTTTCCCCGGCGTTACGATAATGATAGCCGTTTTGTCCCTGAATATGCTCGGAGACGGCCTGCGCGACGCTCTCGACCCGAAGCTGAAGGACTAAAGGTGTAAAGATATGAACGAAGCATTGGACAGCAAAAAAGAAACCCGTCCCGAGACCGAAGGCGAGACACTTCTGTCGGTCAGGGACCTGCAGGTAATATATACAGCGAGCGGTCAGGTAATCCGCGCCGTAAACGGCGTTTCGTTCGACCTGAAAAAGGGGCAGACTCTCGGCCTTGTAGGCGAAACCGGAGCGGGAAAAACAACCATAGCAAAGTCTATTCTCCGCATACTGCCCGATCCTCCGGCGAAGATAGTCGGCGGAGAGGTGCATTTTGAGGGAGAGGATCTGCTGAAAGCGCCCGTTAAAAGGATGGGCGAGATCCGGGGCAAGAAAATCTCGATGGTATTTCAGGACCCCATGACGGCGCTGAACCCGGTGCTCACCATAGGCGAGCAGATCGAGGAGGTCTACAAGCTGCATGAAAAGCTGAACCATCAGAAGGCGGCTGAGAAGATAGCCGAGATGCTTGAGATGGTGGGCATACCCAGCGAACGCTACAACGAATATCCCCACCAGTTTTCCGGGGGGATGAAGCAGCGCATAGTAATAGCCATGGCGCTTTCCTGCAATCCGGACCTGCTGCTCGCAGACGAGCCTACAACGGCGCTTGACGTTACTATACAGGCGCAGATACTCGATATGATATACAGGCTCAAGCAGGAGCACAAAATGTCCATGATCATGATAACGCATGACCTCGGCGTAATCGCAGAAGTCTGCGACGAGGTGGCGATAGTTTACGCGGGCGAGATAATTGAAAAAGGCTCGAAAGAAGAGATATTCGATTTTCCGACGCATCCTTATACCCGTGGTCTTTTCAATTCGCTTCCCAGCTTAAACAGCGACGAGACCCGCCTCAAGCCGATTCCGGGGATGCCGCCTGATGCATCGGACCTGCCTAAAGGCTGTCACTTCAATCCGCGCTGCGCTTATGCCACGGAAGAGTGCAGAAGCGGAAGGATCGAAATGACGGAGGTCAGGCCGGGGCACTATTGCAGATGCATCCACGCGGCGGACATGGAGGCGAAATAATGTCGAATATCATAGAAGTAAAAAACCTGAAAAAGTATTTCACTACGCCCAGAGGGATGCTGCACGCTGTCGACGACGTGAGCTTTTCGATCAGGACCGGTTCCACGATGGGCGTCGTCGGGGAATCAGGATGTGGCAAATCCACTCTTGGCAGAACTATGATACACCTTTTGGAGAGTACGGACGGCAGGATATTCTTTGAGGGGGAAGATGTAACAAGATTAAATTCGAGGCAGCTGAAAAAGCTCAGGGAGAAGGTTCAGATAATTTTCCAGGACCCGTATTCCTCTCTCAACCCTCGCCTTACGGTGAGCGATACGATAAGGGAGCCGCTCATGCTCTCCAAACGCTTCTCAAAGTCCGAACTGCAGTATGAGACGGAAAAGCTGATGGACATGGTGGGGCTTGCGAAAAACTATTATCTGTCATATCCGCACGAGCTCGACGGCGGCAGGCGCCAGAGGGTGGTAATAGCGCGGGCCCTCGCGCTTAAGCCTAAATTTATAGTGTGCGACGAGCCGGTGTCGTCTCTGGACGTTTCAATTCAGGCACAGATTCTCAATCTTCTTCAGGACCTTCAGAGGGACAACGATCTCACATACATGTTTATCACACACGACCTGTCGGTGGTGCGTTATATATCGCATTATATAAGCGTGATGTACATGGGGCAGATGGTGGAAACCTGCCCTACGAAGGAGCTTTTCCATAAACCGCTCCACCCCTATACAAAAGCTCTGCTCTCCGCCATTCCCTCGGTAGATATCCACAACCCGAAGAAAAGGATAATACTTAAAGGCGAGGTGACCTCGCCCATAAACCCGAAGCCGGGCTGCAGGTTCGCCAACAGGTGCCAGTACGCAAGGCCGGAGTGTGAAAAGCCGCAGTCTCTGAAGGAGTATTCGGAAAATCACTTTGTGGCCTGCTGCAGGGCAAAAGAAATCAACGGCTGATATTCAATAGAAAACGGCGTTTCGTCATCTTTCGATGTCCGGAACGCCGTTTTTATTAAAGCATAGTACCTAAATGCGCCTATTTTCGCTTAAAGCCCGATGCGGAAAACACCCAGGAAGGCGAGCACGACGCCGAAAAGCGCCATAGCGACGGCGCAGACGATCATCTTGACGACCAGCTTGCCGGCCACATCAGGGGGAGCACCGATAAGAGAGGTTGCGCCGCCGACCGAGAAGGGGCTGAAAGAGGTCACTCCGACGCCCATTGCTACGGTTATTACCATCGCTGCAGGGGAAATGTGAGCTGCGGCGGCAAGCGCAGGAACCATCGCGTAAAGCAGCGGGAGAACGGCGGAAGCCGAGACGACAAAGCTCAGGGCGGCGCCGATAGCCACAACCGCGGGAGCTATTATCACCGGGGGCAGTGTCTTCAGGGCGTTGCCAAGCGTTGTGATAACGCCGAGGCTGTTCGCAAGCCCGCAGTACATGGACATGCCGGTTATTGTCCAAAGCACGTTCCAGTTGACATGCTTCCCGAAGACCTCGGAAAGGTTTCCGAGATTAAGTATGCAGAGAATGGAAATGCCGATCGCGCTGGTGACAGGGATGGAAAGGTTCGACGCCATCCAGACAAAAGCGGCGTTTTTCGGCATAATGGTCTTAAGTATCGAGGGAACGAGAAGCAGGGCGATGAGCAGGAAGATTATCCCTAGGGTTATTTTCTGCTGGCTTGTAAAAGGGGCGGGCTTTGTGATAACGGAATCGTCCGCATGAGCCTGCGTTTTCCAGCCTTTAAGCGCAAAGAAGGCTATGACGAAAATTACAATGGCAAAAAGCGCGTAGTAGGCGCCCATAGCCCAGATGGTGTTCTCGACATTGATGCCCTTTACGTTCTGCGTTATAAGGCCGATGTGGAGAGCCGCGTTTGATGTCCAGGGCCAGAAGGAGCCGATGAAGGAGCCGCACCAAAGCGCAAACGGGACAAGAAGAATGGGAAGTCCGGCGGGAATCGCGATGCTCCAGGCCAACGGAGCTACGATGAAGGTGTTCGAGGTGCCGGCTCCGCAGACGGCGACGACGGCGGCGACTACGAGAATAGCGAGCGAAACGGCCCATTTGGCGTTGCGGAACTTCCAGATTATGTGCTGGCCGAGGGAATTAAGCGTTCCGTTTGCAGCCGCAAAGGCGTAAAAAATGATGGGCATTCCGTAGTTCCAGAAGAGACTAACCGGGAAAAGACTGATGAAAGAGTTGGATGTGCCTTTTGCGCCCAGGAAAATCCAGGTGATTATGAAGCCGAGAGCGATGGCGACAAAGCCGGGGTTGATCTTAAAAATCTGACCTATTACGATTGCGAGAATAAAGCCTACGAAGAAAATCAGAACATTTGTCATTTCTCTTTTTTTACCTCCTGTTTTTTATACTGCCTTAATGAAAGCTTCTGCCCGGCTGTGACGAGTTGGCCGAGCGCGGTGAAAAAGGGAAAGCAATATTTATTTTGTATTGTAGCATGCTAAAACGTTTTGTTCAACATCATAACTAAATATAGCGTGTAATATAATGCGGATTTAGTCATCATGCACAGCAAAAATTGCTCATGGATGTTGTCCATGCATCGTTAAATTTTAATAGAACAAGATTTTATTAAGAAAATGACACAATTTTGACAAGTTTATAAATTAATATTGCCTCAAAAAGAAGGAGGAAGTTCAGGTGGAAAATAAAAAGAAAAAGAAAGGCGCAGCCGCTTTAAGGCTGGCTGTACAGATAGCGGTTTTCGCTCTTGTGTTCTTCATAACCGTCAGCAAATGGCTTGCCGAAAAAGGAATAACGATACCTTTTGCATCGGAGGCCTCGCTCCACGCGGTCTGTCCCTTCGGAGGCGTTGAAACACTCTACCGCTTGGTCACGACTGGGATGTACGTACAAAAAATACACAGCTCGTCACTTATCCTCGCCATAATCTCGGTAGTAACGGCTCTGCTGTTCGGAGCCATATTCTGCGGCTACATTTGTCCCTTCGGAGCGTATCAGGAATGGATAGGAAAGCTCGGCGCAAAGCTCTTTCCGAATAAATATAACAAGGTGGTTCCGGCAAAGCTTGACAAGGCGCTGAGGTATTTAAGATATGTAGTGCTCATAATGGTTATTTACAATACCGCCGCAACCGCAAAGCTTGTTTTCCAGAACGTCGACCCCTATTATGCGCTGTTTAATTTCTTCACAAACGAGGTGGCGGTTTCGGCCTACATAATGCTCGCCGCGATGAGCGGTCTTTCTCTTATAGTAGAAAGACCCTGGTGCAAATACCTATGCCCTTACGGAGCCCTGCTGGGGCTGTTCAATAAAATCAGAATATTCAAGCTGAGGCGCAGCAAGAGCACATGCATAAACTGCAAAAAGTGCGACAAGGTCTGTCCCATGAACATAGAAGTGTCAAGCAAGGAAGTTATAAGCGATCTTCAGTGCATAAGCTGCCATAAATGCACAAGCGAAGTGTCATGCCCGGTCAAGGACACGGTTACGATTTCCGTTAAAAAGGAGGGAGCCGCACATGAAAGTTAAGCCGCAGGCCGCAATAATAATAGTAATAGCAATATTTGTAGCAGGAATAGCCTTCAGCAGCCTGTCCGGTCTGTGGAAAACGCAGACGACAAAGGAGCCGGCAAAATACCGCGAGGAAAAGCTGGCCGAGGTATATAACCCGGACGATATAAGAGGATCGTATTCCTTCTCCGAAATAAGCAACCTTTTCAAAATACCCCTCAAGGATCTTGCCGACGCGTTCGGGCTTAGCGAAGCCGAGGCCGCAAAATTCAAGTGCAAGGATCTTGAAACCAAATACTCAGGCTCCAAATATGAAATCGGAACGGGCTCGGTAAAAATGTTCACAGCTTACTATCTGGGGCTGCCCTATACCCCGAGCGAGGATACCTATTTGCCGGCCGCGGCGCTGAAGGTTCTGAAGGACAGGGGAAAACCGACGGCGGCTCAGCTTGAGTATGTAAGTAATCACCTGCTTCAGTAAACAGTTCATCAGAAACAGTTTTTCGGCACGGAGAAAGCATAATGCCCGCAGCTAAAAAGCTGCGGGCATTTGTGTTTTATTAAAATGATAATATTCTATTCCACACAACTGTAAACCGTTTCGCGCACCCTGTGGTGGTGCTCCTTTTCCATATTGGGCAGCATGTTGTGCATATAGACTACGGAAAGGCGTCTGTCAGGGTCGGCCTCGCACCAGGTCCCGTAGCCGCCCGTCCAGCCGAACGAGCCGGGGGAGCCGCAGCCGGGCGCGTAATTCAGCAGCGTACGGACTCCGTAGCCGTAGCCGTAAAAGCTGTTGTAGCCGTTGTTTTCCTTCTGGAATTCATCAAGGGCTTCACCGCGGAGGCAGTTTGTCCTCATGAATTCAATTGTTTTTTCGCTTAGCAGACGCTTGCCGTTATAAATGCCGCCGCAGGCAAGCATTTGCATGAATTTTGAAAAATCGCGGACATTGGTCATAAGCAGGGGCCTTCCCAACTCGTTTTCAGGACCCGGGCGATAAATCCTGTCGTTCTCGGCGGGCATTTTTTTGAAACCATCCCGCATGACGCCATACATGGCAACAAGACGCTCCTCCATGTCGCCGCGGAAATGCGTGTCCGTTTCCCGCATTCCGAGAGGGTTGAAGATATAATCGTTCATGGCCGTGCTAAGCGGCATCCCCGTAAGCTCTTCGACTATGCCGGCGACAAGCTCGCTCCCGAAGCCGTAAAGCCAGCGTGTGCCAGGTTCAAACTCGACCGGAACTTCAGCGACGGCCCTTATGACCTCGCGCAGGGTGTAATGCCCCTTCTCCCAGAGCGGTTCCATAGCCCTGCTCATTGCGAGCGTGGTGGGGTTCTGGCAGTCCTTTCCCACAGGTGAGAAGCAGTATGGCAGGCCGCATGACATTATAACGGCGTCCCTTACAGTTATCGGCCTGTTCAGCGGAGCCACGTCCAGGCTTCCGTCCGGAAGATTGATAAATTTCTTCTTATCGGCCCATTCCGGGAAAAAATCCGATACAGGCTGGTGCATCTGGAATTGGCCGTGCTCAAAGAGCATCATGAGTATCGCATAAGTCACAAGCTTAGTCATTGAAGCCAGCCTGTAAAGGGAATCGGGGCCGACAGGCTTCTTCTCCTCGATATCCGCGTAGCCGTAATATCCCTCGTAGATTATTTCTCCGTCCCTGGCCACAGCGCAGGCACAGCCGGGAACACTTTTTCCTGCGAATTCTCTCAGCAGCTCATCAAGCTTTGTGAAATCGTCCATATTCACTCCTTGTTATAGCAGTATTTACCGCGTCGTAATAGTAACCATTTTGAAATCGTCAAAGTACTTTATTTCAGCTCCCGCAAGCTTGCCGATACTGGAAATGTCGGCAAACAGCGTTCCGTTTTCGGACCGAAGGACCACTCCTTTCCCTCCGCCGGACAAATCCGGAGCATTTTTTCCGCAGGAATCCTTATTCTTTATTGAAAGACTCTGGGAATTGGAATCCCATTGTACCACATCACCCAGTATTTCCGCAACAAAAGATGCGGGAAGCATCATTTTTCCGCCGCTCAAAAAGGCCTCCGCCTCCATTTCGCGGCTTAAGTTGTTCACAACCGCCTTTTTTGAGCCTTCTTTTACGATCGCTTTCATGCCTGCAGGAGGCTTCATAAGCTGATTTTTGAAAAACGACAGGACGGCGTCCTGTATTTCAGGCGCGGAGCCGTATTCGCCCTGGGTATTGCTGAACATGAAGGCTCGCACGTCGTTCCGGCTCAGGGCCTCGAAGGTGCGGTAGCTCTGATTGTTCGGAATATGCACCCTGGTCATGCCGAGGCCGTGAAACAAAGCAATCGGCGGCGCGTCGGGCTTGATGTGATAAAGGGGGCTGCACTTTTTAGCCTCTGCTATTTTCCTGTCATAAAGCTCGTCAGTGCCCTCCAGACCGGCTTCGATATAAGCCCGCAGCACGCCTATTCCCTTGCCCTTTCCCGAGAAGCCGAAGATCTCGCAGGAAGGCGAAAACTCCCCGTCCGAGACGATGAGCTTTTCCGCCGCCATTGCGGGGTCGCGGCTGTATTCGTTTGCAAGGTCAAGGCCCATATACAAAGCGTCGCTCCAGGCGTAGCCGGCAACGGCGGCCTGAACGCGGCTCGAGTATCCGAGGTTTCCTCCGACCGTACCCTCAAGCTCCTCGTCGTCTCCGCTAACGGCGAGCATAAGAGCCATATTGCCGCCGAGCGAATAGCCGTAGACGCCTATCCTGTCCGGATCGATGCCGAGCTTTCCGGCGTTTGCGCGCAAAAATCGGACGCTGCCCTTGATGTCGTGTATGTGATCGGGAGCGTAGTTTGGGGGATAATTCCTGAGGTCGACTCCGGCGACGGCGAAGCCGTTTTCAATGAGCTTCACAAGCTGCGGGTCAATTATCGAAGGCGATCCGCCGTAGCCGTGTATAAAAATGACGCAGGGGAGGCTCTCAAGCGGTTTTTCCGGCATGAAAAGCTCGATAAGCAGTTTTTTTTCGGAGGGCACGAACAGGGTTTCACTGCGTATCTGCGTCGGCACCGTCGCCAGGTGTATGTGGCGCAAAGCGGGAAAGGGCTGGGTGGTTTCCAGGCCTCCGCGGTAGTTCTGAGCCTCGCCGTCTTTCAGAGGGTTTCCCTCCGGCGTAAAGACAAAGCCGGCGTTTTTGAAAACCGCGCTCCGGCCGGCAATCTCATACTCCGTCCCGGGGCCGTTCATATCCCAGCTTTTCCACGCTCCGCCGAAGTTCAGGTACATTCTCTCCCTGAACATGTAGAGCGTAGCGGGCCCGTTGTAAGAGCCGATGCTTACGCTTCCGTTATATACGTTTTCCGTATGCTCCACAAAAGGAAGCGTTATTGAAGAAGCCCTGTCGCCGCCGAGGCAAAGCTCTATAAGAGGCGCGCCGTCCCCGTACATAGGGTGCTGGAAGGTTTGTGAGTCCGCAAAAGTAACCGTGACGCGTATACGGCTGCCCTTTGAGAAAACGTAGGACGTAGGCTCTAGTGCAAAGCAAAGGTTGACTGGTTCGCGCATGCCCTTCTCCAGAAGACGCTTGCAGTCGGCCTCAAGGCTCGGATGATAAACCGCCCCGACTGACTCCCAGGCTTCGTTTTTCTCCGCGCTCCTGTGGGAGGCGCGCATTTCTCCCTCGGTTATGAATTTTGAGCGGCCGTCGGGGAAGACCTCCTCGAGATATACAAGAAAATCGGCGTCGGGCGCCGTCGAGGACACCCAAAGATCCACAAGAGGCGTGCCGGTCATCTCGTTTTCATAGACCGGGAAGAGAGGGGCTGAAGTGTATGTAAGCCCTTTCGTATCCACGCAGGGGGCCATGTCGACCTCCCAAAAGCGTTTCATGCGGTCAAAGCCGCCGTTACCGTCTCCGGAGTCAAAAACTCTTATGGAGGTGTCGACGCGGCAGCGGTCTCTGCACGGATTTTCGGGTCTTGTCTGACTGAGGGTTCCGTCGTTTGCAGATGAAACCGTGCCGGATTTGGCCGCGTCAAAGTAAAGCTTTGTTTTGATTGTGTTGTAAGGCGGCCAGCTTTCGGCGTAGCGCCATTCGCGCCCCGGGCCGGCTCCGAGCGTATAGTAGAGTATGGGCGGACGAAGCTCCATCCCGTTGTCCTCGTTTTTGAGAGTGCGGTCGAACCAGCGCCTGTATTCTCCGGCGAAGTCAAAATCGGAGCCTGTAAAGCACGAGCTTTCGTCCGCCCGGCTGCGGCTGCACTCAAAATGATTCCATGGCCCGATCGTCAGGAGCCCGCCCCAGCTTTTCTGAGCTATAAGCTGTCCGAGAACGTTGGAATCGAACCACCCGCCTATTTGATACATCATGATCCCGCTTTTTCTGAAAGCCTCCGTATGCGTGACAGGAGGGATAAGCAGATTTGTTTTCGCGCCTTGGAAGTTGGGGTTTTCAGAGTCCCTGTACATATCAGGCAAAAGAAGGTGCCCGACAAAATTCCTGTTGTTAGGAAACTGGTCCTTTTCGTAAGCCTCCCAGGCCATGTTTCCGTCAATATCCTCATCGACAGGCGAAACCGTCTTAAGCAGCTCCTCCTTTGTCTTTTTTTCGGTCGAGGAGAAGCCGGAAAGCATCCTTGAAGGGAGGGCCGAGACGCCGTTGGGGTAATTCTGATAGTAGAAGTCGATGTTTGCGACAGAAGGGATAATTGACCTCAGCCCCGGAGGGGCAAGCGTTGCCGAGGCGAGCTGGATAAAGCCCCTGTTCGATCCGCCGAGCATGCCTATGTTGCCGTCGCACCAGGGCTGCTTCAGAATCCAGCCTGTTATGGCGGCTACGTCCTTGCGGTTTTCAATTGAAGCGAAGCTGTCGTTCACGCCGTACGACGCCCCGCAGCCGCGCATTTCCGCAATCACATAGACATAACCTCCGGCGACGAGTTCCCTTTCGACCGCGCAGTCATCGTCCCTCCACCTGCCGCCGCGGGAGGCCGTGAGAATAACGGGCAGCTTTTCACTGGGCGTGTCTCCGTTTTCGTCCGCCGGAATGACTATGTCGGCGGCAAGCCTTGTTCCGTCGAAGCCGCTGATATATCTGGAAAGTTTTTTGATTCGGGGATATTTTTTCCCCGCGACCGCTTTTTTCGAAGCGCACATATGTGTATTCATACTCCTTTAACTTAAATCCGAACAGGGCAAACCCCGCAGCATTAAACTACGGGGTTTATTGAAATCCGATGCGGCAGACCGCGGGACGTCGCTATATGTTTTCAAAAGAGGTTCTGTTTATGACCTCGTCCTGTATCTGGGGGGTAAGCCTTGTAAAGTACGCGCTGTATCCGGCCACGCGGACTACAAGATCGCTGTGCCGCTCGGGCAGGACCTTGGCCTCCACCATTTCCTCGCGCTTTACGACGTTGAACTGTATGTGCTTTCCTCCGTTGGTGAGGTATGTTTTGATAAGGCTCCCGAGCTTGGCTATATCCTCGTCGGTCTTCAGGGCCGAGGGATGGAATTTCATGTTATGGAGCATTCCCTGATAGGGATCTGCGTTGATTTTCATGGCGCTCTTGAATACGGCGAGCGGACCTTTTTTGTCCATGCCGTGGTTCGGGGAAAGCGAAGCGTCCGCGAGAATCTCGCCTCCCTTGCGTCCGTCGGGAGTGGCTCCCGTGTTGGCGCCGCCGGGCTGATGTGCGGATATGGATATGGCGTTGGGTATAACGGTTCCCCCGTATGCGTTTGAATAGCCGTAGCAGAAGTCCGAGAACTTCTGATAGACTTCCGCGACCAGATAGTCCACCTCGTCTATATCGTTGCCGTATTTCGGCGCGTCTCTGAAGTCGCGGCGCATCTCGTCGTAGCCCTCCCAGTCCGCGTCGAGCGCGGCAAGCAGCTGCTCCATTGTGTACTTCTTCTCGTCGAATACGAGCTTCTTTATGGCCATGAGCGAATCTCCGACGTTGACGCCTCCGACGGCGCCCAAAAGGTTGCTGTTTTCAAAGTCGAACCTGCGGTCGAGGAGATCCTTGCCGACTTTGACGCCGTCGCGCATAAGAGCGGAACGGAAGGCGTCGGGGAAGAGCTCGCGCTGGGAAATCTGCTCCACGTTATTCCTCTCCGCGGCAAGACCGATAAGATGATGGAGCTGCCTGTAAAAAGCGTCCTTGAACTCCTCAAAGGTGGCCATTTTGGTGACGTCGCCGCTTTTTATGCCGACGTCTTCCTTGGTATAGCGGCAGAATCCGTTGTGGAGGAAAACGTCGAAGGCCTGGGCGATAATGAAGAATATGACGACCTGGCTTCTTGTGACTGCGGGAATATTTCCGTCCACGCAGCCCGTGGCGCAGTAGTCGCGGGCATCCTCGAGGGGAACGCCGTTCATTGTGAAGAACTTTATATAGCTCTTGTCCCCGAGGAAGGCGGGCATTCCGAGGCCGGAGCGGACCAGCTCCAGAGATTTTTTCATAAGCTCGGGAGGCGTGTTCTCGTGCACGCGGACGGTTATCGTGTGGTGGGGGAGCTGTGTTTCCATGGCGGCCTCGAGAAGAAGGTAGGAAAGCTCGTTCGTCGCGTCGCTGCCGTCCGCCTTGACCCCGCCGATGGTCCAGTTATACCATTTCGCCATCCCGGAGTTTTTGGCCCGGTTGGCCTGGCCGGACACGCGGTTTATCTTCATGGTTTTGCAGCGCAGGATTTCGAGCCATTCAAGCGCCTCGTCCCTTGTGATGACTCCGGCGTCGATGTCCTTTTTATAGAAGGGGTACATATACTGGTCGAAGCGCCCCGCGGTCGTGGTGGGCGACGGACAGGCGAGCAAAAACGTCAGCCAGAAGGACTGCATCGCCTCCTTGAAGCTGCCGGCGGGCTCGTAGGGCACTTTTCTGCACATGCGCGACATCTCCAGCAGTTCGGCTTTGCGTACGGGGTCCTTTTCCTCCGCGGACATCCTCTCCGCAAGGTCAGCGTAACGCCTAGCCCAGCGCACCCACGCCTCGAACACCCTGACAACGGCCTCCCAATAATAGCGCCTCTGTATGCTCTCGCCGTCGGTGTAGCGAAGGTCCGCAAGGCATTTTTTTGCCTCGTCGATCACGGACTTCGCGCCTTCTCTAAGGATTTTGTCATAATCTATGCATACGAGGAAAAAGCCCGGACCGAGGCCCATTCCGGACATGGCAAAGCCGCCTCCGGAGCCGCCCTTCTTGTCCTTCCAGGGCGGCAGTATTACGCCGGATTTCATGAAAGGCCACAGCCTGTCGTTATAGGCAAGAGATTTTGAAAGCGCATCGACAAGGTTGGAGTTCAGGCTGTTCCCCGCAAAACGCGCGTTCAGCTCGTAAAGCTCCTTTTCGTCCTCGGGAGAGATGGTGTATATCTCGCTTTTCAGGGACTGGACCTCGTCGGGGGTCCAGACTCCGTATTCGTAGTCCATTTCCAGTCCGAAGGGCTTGCTTGCGCCGACGCCGGCGATGGGATCGTCGTCTTCGATGAAAATAGTTATGTTGTCCAGTATGTGCTCATGCAGCTTTGCTCTGCGTATCATCATCGGCTCGCCGGAAGTGGAGTCCAGGGATTCGTTGGCCAAGCGGAATTTTTCTATGCAGAGCGGGTATTTGTTTATGTTAAGGCTTTTTATCATGCGCCTGACTCTGTCTGTCATATCTTTTCCTCTTTTCACTTTTCAATAAAATTGCTATTTCCCATAATTGAAAATACCATGTGAAAGCCGGCCTTTCAAGCATACGATGCACGGGAGCCGTTATTCTGTATCGCAAGCACATTGGAAATGATTAAATGTGTGCATTTCACTTATTGGTTTCAATTTTAATAAATTTATTGTAGAATATATACAAGCCCTGATATATAATTGCCTCGTAAGGCCAGGGCGCCGGGAGGGGGACTGAGGATGCTTAATATGAAGTACATCAGGGCGTGCCTCGGGCACAGCCTTATTTCGGAGAGGATATTCTGTGAAGACTATGAGAAAGACAGGGAAATAGAGCTTGTAGACAGTCAGAGAGAGCTTCACTCAGACCTTGTTTACATCGGAACGCAGGAACAGATCCGGAACGTTCTGGCTTCCGCTCCATCGGCGGATCCGTCCGCGCTTCTCATAGCCGCGGAAGCGGCCGAGGCGATTCCGGACGAGCTGGTCTGCGGGCAAAAAATAAGCCTGATCGAAACCTCGCTCAGCCTTGCCGAGTGCTATAACCTTATCAACGGGATAATGCGCAGGCAAAGGCGCTGGCAAAGGGAGCTGCGCGAGATGAAAATCAGTCCAAGCGCGCAGCTCATAATGGAATATCTTTCCGACGAGTCCGGCGCTTCGGTTTTTCTTATCGATCCCGATGGCTTTGTTGTCGCCGGCTGCAACAGACTCAGCGGAAGGATACCCGTATTCAGGAGCCTTGTCGGAGAGGGACGTCTGTCTGCGGCGCAGCTGAGCTCTCTGAAGGCAGACAGCGAGCTTCACGACGGATACGGCAGAATCGTCTTTCCGAATTACGACCTTACGGTTTACAGCCGCACGATACATGTAAAAGATTCTTATGTAATGCTGCTTTTCGTTTATGAAAAGCCGGTTATGCCGTTTGATCTCAGATCGCTCACCAATTATTCGGAGGAGCCGCTTGCGCTGGCTCTCCACGCGCTCGGAAGCAGGGACCTGTCCGAGGAGGACCGCCGCTTCAAGCAGCTTTGGAACGACATACTGGACAAGAGATTCAATAACTCCTCCGAAATAAGGGACGAGCTGGTAAAGTTTTCGGTTAAACCGCTCGCATTCTCCAGAGTGCTGCTGATTGGCATAGAAAAGCCGGCCTCGCGCATGGCGGACATAATTGCCGAGCTCCACAAGATTTTTCCCGCGAGCCATATCGCCGCGGAAGAATCGGAAATCGTGGTCGTGCTCTATCATCCCAAGAGGATATTCTCGCTGGATCTGGAAAACGATCTCAGACTGAAAGCGTTCCTTGAAAAGTACGACGCTTATCTGAGCTACTCGGGCGCGACAAGGGATTTTATCAAGCTGGGGAGCCAATACAGGCTAGCAAGGCAAATTCTGACGCTGGGGAAGCAGCTTGAGCTTGAGCCGAACGAGCGCATCTTCACGCACGAGAGGTACAGCGTTTACTGCATCATAGAGCTTTGCGCGCAGCGATATTGCAGCGTATACGGCAACAACGACATAATACTGCTCAATCATCCGGCGATAATCCACCTTACGCGCTACGACCGCGACCACAACAACAATCTTCGCGACGTGCTGTATGTCTATCTTATGAACGACTGCAGCATTTCAAAGACGGCTGCAAAAACCTTCATGCACAGGAATACGATTTTCAATAAGCTGAAGAAAATCGAGGATCTCATAAACATCAATTTTGAGGACGGAGCCATAAGGCAGCAGCTTCTTTTCTCGTGCCAGCTAATTTTGTATTACGAACGGGTAATGGGCCTGAGGCTTAATCTTGACGGGGGAAAAAATGCTTAATCTTAGAGAAATAAAAGGCAAAGTATTCAACATACAGGGCTATTCTATACACGACGGTCCGGGAATAAGGACGACGGTTTTTCTCAGCGGCTGCCCGCTCGGCTGCTGGTGGTGCCAGAATCCCGAGTCCGGGACGATGGAGCCAAAGCTGTTTTTTATGGCTGAAAAATGCACGGGCTGCGGCGCCTGCGTTTCCGTGTGCCCGAAAAAGGCGATAGAGCTGAAAGACGGCAAGGCATCTACCGACAGAAAGCTCTGCGACGTATGCGGCGCCTGCGTTCCGGTTTGCCCCGCGGATGCGAGAGAAATCGTGGGCGAGGAAAAAAGCGCGGGAGAAATTGCGGATGCGGTTCTCCGCGACAAAATCTTTTTCGACGGCTCCGGAGGGGGCGTGACTCTGAGCGGCGGAGAGGTTCTCTGCCAGCCCGAGTTCAGCTCCGCTATACTGGCGCTCTGCAAAGAGGCGGGCGTTCACACTGCAATTGAAACCTGCGGTTTCGGGAGCTGGGACAAGTTTTCAAAGATTCTGGAGAATACGGATCTTGTGCTTTACGACTTCAAGCATATGGACAGCGCCATGCACAAAAAGGGCACGGGGGTAGGCAATGAGCTGATTCTTGAAAATGCGGAGCGCATATTCAGGGAAGCGAAAAAGAAAATGGCGGCGAGGGTTCCGATAATACCCGGCTTCAACGACACCGAGGAGAATATGAAGGCGCTTTCGGAATTCATCGTTAACAGGCTTGATATGTCCGTAAGGGTCCACCTCCTCCCTTATCACCGCCTCGGAGAGTCCAAAAACGACCGTATGGAAAGGTCCGAGGGGAGGATTCAGGCGGAGCCGCCTTCGGATGAGCATATGGAGAGCCTGCGCGCAGTTGTGGCGGGCTTCGGGCTCGACGTTGTCATAGGCGGCTGACACCGCGCGCAATACCGATATAAACGAATCAATAAATCGAAGCCGCGGGCACGCCCCGCGGCTTCGTCTTATTGATGTTACTTAAAATACGAACGGCTTTCGGAAAATCCGAGACCGCCAGACAAAAATGACGGCTTAGCCTTATCCCGCAAAAACCGTCGGCTGAATATTTTTAGAAATATTCAGAAAATATGTTGACAAAGAAAGCGCGGAATGCTACTATCTGAATGAATATAAAAATATTCATTCAGATAGTAAAGCGGGGCGATGGAATGGAAGACAAAAAGAAAGTCATTTACGACTGCGCAAGGGAGCTTTTCGCGACAAAGGGATACAAGGATACCGGCGTAGCCGACATTACTCAGATGGCTGGCTGCAGCGTAGGCACCTTCTATAATTACTATGTTTCCAAAGACAGGCTGTTTCTGGAGATAATGGAGCGCGAAAATGAGGCTCTGATGAAAGAGAATCTCAGCAAAATAGACATGAACGAGGAGCCTGTACGTCTTATGAAGCGTTTTTTAGCATTGAACAATGAGGGAATGCTGTCAAACCCCATATTAAGGCAGTGGTACAGTCCGGACGTATACAACAAGATAGAAAAGCTGTACCGTGAGGAGAACGTGCTTCAGGGAATGGAGTATCTTTACCGCGACTTTCTGAAAATGGTTTCGGACTGGCAGCGTGCAGGCAAGATGAGAAGCGACATTTCGGCCGAGATGATAATGGCGATGTTCGAAGCCATAATCAGGATAGGCTATCATAAGGAAGAAATAGGACTGAAGTACTTTCCCCAGCTGCAGGACCTTCTTACGGACTTCGTTTTACGCGGTCTGACCGACTTGCAGTAATCAAGGCCCATTTCCGGCAAGGGAGGATAATATGAACAATAATAAACCTTTGGACGCCGTGCATTTCGGCATGGGAACGGAGATGGCGCACAGGGCCTACGGCGAAAACGCCGCAAAGGCTCTCAAAGCCGTTGAAGAAGAGGCGAAACGGCTGGAGCGCCTTTTAAGCCGCTTTACACCTGAAAGCGACGTTGGGCGCATAAATGCAGGCGCGGGCGGAAAGCCTGTGACAGTCGGTGTTGAGACATTGAAAATACTGGAGCTTGCAGCCGACGTATCGGCAATTTCCCGGGGCTGCTTCGACGTCACCATCGCCCCTCTTGCCGACCTCTGGGACTATAAAAACGCGGTCAGCCCTCCCGAAGCCGGCAGAATAAGGGGAGTTCTTCCGCTTGTCGGGTATCGGGACATCGTGTTCGACAAAGCGGAAAAAACAGCGGGACTGAAGCGCGAAGGCCAGTCTATGGACCTCGGAGGTATTGCCAAGGGCTATGCGAGCGACCGTTTTATGGAAATATTCAGTGAGTACGGCGTCGTTTCGGCTTTTTCAAATATCGGCGGCAACGTGTCCACACTGGGGAGCAAGCCGGACGGCTCGGCGTGGAGAATCGGAATACGCCATCCGAGGGCGGAGGACCTCATAGGCGTTGTGGAAACCTGCGAGGAGGCGGTGGTGACGTCCGGGGACTACGAACGCTATTTTACCGATGCCGCGGGAAAAAGGTATCATCATATTCTCAATCCCAAAACGGGTTATCCCGCCGAGTCGGGGCTTATCAGCGTGACCGTGGTTGCGAAAAGCGCGATGCTTGCCGATGCGCTTTCGACGGCTGTTTTCGTCGCGGGGCTGGAACTCGGAGCGGCGATTTTAAGCAATTACAAGCAGGCCGAGGCGGTTTTGATAGACGAAAAGCTGCGCGTCTATGTAACGCGGGCACTGAAGAACCGATTCGAATCTGCTTCGGGAATAGCGCTGAAATATATTTGAGAAAGGCAAATGAGTATGGCAATCAAGAAAAGGAAGGGGAAAATCAGGGTGCTGATAGTAGTGCTGTCAATAGTTGCGGTGATAGGGGCCGGTTTGGGGATAGCGGTTGCGGCCACCGCGCCGGGAAGAAACGAACTTAAAAACGTGTACATTTCCAGCCCGGATTTCAAAAAGCTCCGCGACGGAGTTTACACGGGCAGGTACATAGGCGTAAAGGATAAGCTGAGAAACGCAGCCGTTGAGGTCACTGTGTCATCGGGAGCGGTAACAAAGATACGCGTTACGGAGGGCCCGCTTGCAGGCGACAAGCAGAAAACCGATCTCGGGAAAGGCAAAACGATAGAAAGTCTCCTCGGCGATGTAATAAAAGCGCAGTCGCTGAAGGTGGACGTCATAAGCGGCGCGACGCTTACGAGCAACGCGCATCTGAAGGCGGTCGAAAACGCGCTTGAACAGGCAAAAGGAAATTAATGCGAAACGATTGTCAGATTACGTCCCGATTATTGAAAAAAATCAGCCGCAAGGTTGATTTTTTTTGCGTTTTAATATTTAATTTATAATCGGAAAAGCTCGTACCTGAAAATGAGGGGCATTTAGGCGCGCTTCGCCGCCGGTACGCCCGTCCGGAAGGAGAAAACAGCATGTGGATAGCGATTGCGGCCGTTCTGTTAATTGTTCTCGCGATACCGCTGATAAGGAGCGTCCCGGGTCTGAACGAACTGAAAAGCATGGAGATTGCCGACGTGGATTTCAAGCGGCTGCGGGACGGAACCTTCGAGGGCCGCTTCAGGGGAAGCAAGGACAGCTTCAGGGATGTGTCGGTCGAGGTGAAGGTCTCATCGGGAGCGGTCACGAAGATCAAGGTGAAAAAAGACGCTCTGGATAAAAGGATGCAAAGGCTGGAGGCAAAAAACGCTTCGGTCGCAGGCAGCCTGTTCGATAAGGTGATAAAAGCGCAGTCACTGAAGGTGGACGCCGTAAGCGGCGCGACGCTGACGTGCAAGGCGCATTTGAAGGCCATTGAAAACGCCCTGGAGAAGGCGAAAATAAAGGAATGACATAAGCTTCAAACCCCGCGGGACAAAAAAACCGCGGGGTTTTTGTTTATTTCGGAGAAAATGAAAATATTGTGGATTATTCCGCGGGACGGTGGTATGATGGATAAAAATGGAAATTATTATCGCCGACGACAATTACTTAAGACGAAAGGAATGATTTGATGCCGTCCGATCGCAGGGAACATTTGGTCATAGGAGTTTCTTCGAGCGCCTTGTTCGATATGGAGGAGGAAAACAGGATATATCGGGAAAGAGGGCTTATGGAGTATCAGGCCTATCAGATAGATCACGAGAGGGACATATTCAAGCCGGGCATAGGCTTCAGGCTTGTAAAAGCGCTGCTCAATATAAATACCCTTCTGAAAGGGGAAAGAAGAATCGAAGTAATCATAATGTCGCGCAATATAGCGAATACGAGTCTTCGAATTTTCAATTCCCTGCAGTATTACGGCCTGGAAATCCTGAGAGGCGCACTGGTGGGCGGGGCGAACCTGAAACCTTACCTCTACGCTTTCAATACCGACCTTTTTCTGTCTTCCAACGAAAATGACGTCAGGGAGGCGGTCGGCGCAAACATTGCGGCGGGGCTCATCCGCTTTCCGAATGGAGATTCGGACGATGAAATAGACCAGATAAGGCTGGGCTTTGACATAAGCTCAATCAGATATGCGCCTGAGGCGGAGCTGATTTATCAAAACTACGGCATGGCGGCCTTTCTGGAGTACGAGAAAATAAACATTCAGAAAAATGTGCCGGAAGGGCCTTTTGCCAAGATGTTCAAGACGGTGGCGCTTTTGCAGAAGGAATTTTCCTCGGAAAAGGTTCCGGTAAGGACGGCTCTTATTTCGTCGTTCGGCTCTCCCGAGCTTCCCAGGGTCATATTTTCGCTGAGGGCCTGGGAGGTGAGGCTTGACGAAGCCTTCTACATAGAGGAATCGGAGAAAGACGATATTTTAAAGGCGTTCGGGGCGGATGTTTCGTTCGGCGGCTAGCACGCCGGGCATCAGCTTTTACTTGATTTTTATAGCTTGTATGATATATTTGTATTGCAGGCGTTAAATAATTCCAATTATGGAGGTGCGGAAATGGAAGAGGTATACGAGTTTCTGAAAAAATGCGGCGTATTTTATCTGGCGACGGCGGAAGGCGACCAGCCGAGGGTCCGCCCGTTTGGAGTGGTGGATATTTTTGAAAACAAGCTCTATATCCAGACGGGGAAATCGAAAAACGTTTCAAAGCAGATGAGCGCAAATCCGAAGGTGGAGATCTGCGGCATGGCCGAAGGCAAGTGGATAAGGATAGAGGCGAAAGCCATCGAAGACGACAGGGTTGAAGCCAGGCAGCATTTTCTTGACAGCAACCCGAGACTCAAGGGGAGGTATTCGGCCGACGACGGCAACTGCGAGGTGCTGTTTCTCAAGGACGCCGTGGCTACTATCTATTCGTATACCGAGCCTCCGGTTGTAATAAAGTTTTGATTTGGAAGTAATTGATGCTTAAGGGTCTTAGCGCCCTTAAGCATTAATTATTTAACGGTTTTTGAAAAAATTTATACTTTTAATAAAATATTTATTATTTTTGTAAAATTTATTTATATAATATAATCCGAAAATATGGTATAAATAACAATATGAACTGACGGTCTAGAAAGTAAACAATAGTATCAGATTTGGCTGAAAGCTTGTTTATTGAAGTGATGGGGAGTCGATGCGTTTTGGGGACGCATTTTCGCGGTCACTTGAAATAAAATGTTAAAACTATTCTGAGAAAGAGGGATAACATCATGGATTTCACAAACAAGATCACCCCGAGAGAAAACTACCTCAGGCATCTTAAAGGCGAAGACCCGCAGTACATATGCGCCGTAGAGCACTATACCGGCAAGCCCATGTTTGACCGCGCCTTCGGCTTTCACGGAACGCAGTCTCCGGGCGAGTTCAAAGACAATTGGGGAGTTACTTGGGTTCTTGAACCCGGCCAGCCCGCTGCCGTTCCCTTCACTACCGAACAGAACAAAGTAATAAAGGATATAACGAAGTGGGACAAATACATCGACGTTCCCTGGCCCTCCAAGATGAATATAGACTGGGCGCCTCACGAGGCTCAGGCTCAGGCGCACGACAGGAAAAACCAGCTCCTTTATCTCAGCATGCCACGCGGCCTCTTTGAAATGACGCACGCCCTCATGGGCTTTGAAGACGCCCTTGCGAATTACCTGGAGGAGCCCGAAGCTATGGGCGAGCTCCTCGACGTTCTGACGGAGTTCAAGCTCGAGTGCCTGAAGCTCATTTGCGACCATATCAAGCCCGATATTATCCAGATTCACGACGACTGGGGCAACAAAAAGAGCCTGTTTGTTTCGCCGGAGACCTGGAGAAAGCTCCTCAAGCCGCGCTGGGCGAGGATTTACGCCTACATGCACGAGCGCGGAGTGATAGTCCAGCACCATGCCGACTGCATCTGCGAGCCCATTACTCCCGACATGGCTGAGATAGGCGTAGACGTATGGCAGGGAGTTATACCTCAGAACAACATAAAGTGGATACAGAAGGAAGTCGGGAAGAAAATGGCGCTTCAGGGCGGCGTGGACAGCGCCGTCATCGAGGACGGAACCTCGAATATAAACGAAGCCGCCATCCGCAAGGAAGTGCGCCGCTCCATAGACGAGTATTGCGCCCCCGGCAACTTTATACCGGCGCATCCGAACCATCCGCTGAACAAGGCGATAAGCCCCATCATAGCGGACGAGTACGACACCTACGGCGAGCACTATTTCGACCGTCTGAAGGGCAGAATGTAGTATAATAAGAAAAGAAATTGACGCTGTATGCTCAGCGTCAATTTTGCTTGTCGAAAAACTTGTTTACAGCAAGAAAGCATCGCGGAATTTCCGCCACGAATGGCGTAAACAATGTCAAATCGGTCATTTCCGGCGGCGTGTACGTCGGAAATGACACCTCTCATGACGGGCGCGGCAGAGCGGCCGTCATGCAGCCCCCTTGGCAAAAAAGCCCTATGGGCTTTTTTGACAGTCTGAATTGACGCTGTATGCTCAGCGTCAATTTTTTTTCAAAGCAAAAGCTCAAAGCGGTTTTTCTCAAATTTT
>JAJUGN010000031.1 GCA_029265975.1 Clostridiales bacterium | reverse complement strand
TCGCAGAATTTCCGCCACGAATGGCGGAAACAAAGTCAAATCTGTCATTTCCGGCGGCGTGTACGTCGGAAATGACACCTCTCATGACGGGCGCGGCAGAGCGGCCGTCATGTAACCCCATTGTCGGAAAAACCCTTTGGGCTTTTCCGACAGTCTGAGGGCTTCCGGTTTCCCGGAAGCCCGAAAATTATTGTTATATACCGAATTTTTCCTTGTTCCACTTGTCGATCTCGTCGTTGATGAACTGATCGGCCTGCGGGTACAGCGTTCCCATCGCGCCATAGGTGATGCAGGGGATGAAGTGTCCGGCCGGAGTGTACTCCTCGAGCACGCGGCGGGTCTCCCTGCGGATTTCCTCCTCGGTGGAATCCTCTCTGTCGACGATGGCGGCGTCGATGCCTCCCATGAGAGCCATGCGGCCGTTAAGCTGCTTCTGGATCTTCTTGATGTCGTTCTGCGGGAGTATGCCCTGCCAGATGTCGATGTGGAGCTCGACCATGTCCTCGACGATCTGCTCCATGAAGGAGTCTGCGTGGTGCATGATGATAACGCCGTTGTCATGGAGGTAGTTGTATGACTTGACATAGTTGGGCTTGATGAATTCGCGCCAGATCTGCGGCTGCATAAAGAGATTGGTCTTGTTGCCCCAGTCGTCGTGCGAGAGCATTACGTCGGGCTTGGCGTGTTCAACCATAAGCTTGAAGCCCTTGTAACGGTACTCGCCGATGGCTGCGCAGAGGTCTTCCATAGCCTCGGGTTCGGCCATGAGGTTTACGAGGGTGTCCTCAAAGCCCATGAGGAAGTGGAGCCTCTCGAATACGCCGGTGGGGGCGAACATCATGAACAGGGTCTCGTCGCGGTTCAGCTCGGCAACGCGTTTGAGGTAAGGCTCCCAGAGCTCGTCCGCCGAGGCGTTGGCTATGAGATCGGGCACTTTGGTGAATTCGCGCCAGTTCGTGATGTCCTTGACGACCTGCGTTTCCGGCGTCACATGAGGCATCGCGGCGATGACGTCCTTAGGCCAAATGACCGTGGTTCCCCATTTGTCCTTGATGGGCTCCATGCCGGGGAACCTGGTGCCGCGGACATAGAAATTCACGGGATCTCCGAGGATCAAGGTGGTCCCCTCGAACTGCTTGACTATTCTGTCGGGCTTTCCGTCGGGTTTAATCGTCTCAAGAAAATTCTGCTTTGCACTTAACATTAAAATAATACCCCCCAAAATTTTAATATTTTAACGCGACAGATCGCGTGATTGAACGGGCCGGAACTAGCATACCCAATTTAGCATTTTTTATCTGAGCGGTCAAGGCTGTCGGAGGCGAAATACAGCCCCAAAAAAGCCTTAAAATGTGCTTTATGCATAAATCAGAAATATTTTACAAAAAAATTCTGGTTTTGTATTTTATTTTGATGGCTTTATCCTGAAAAATAAGCGCAAAAGAAAAGGCTTTTTGTATTTAGAACCGCACACAATATAAATAAACATGCCCCGAACAAAGCTCTGTCTTTGACAATGCGATTCCGATATGAGCAGTGAAACGCGATGTTGATTTTGTCATATCGGAAATGCTATAATTGAAACAATATTGGCAAATAATTCAGGTTGGTGGCAATGCTCCAAAAATTATTACAAAGGAGTTACCGAAATGGCGCTGGAAAGAACCTGTGTAATACTGAAACCCGACTGCTTAAAAAGAGGCCTGGTGGGCGAAGTAATCTCGAGAATCGAAAAGAAAGGCTGCAAAATCACGGAAGCCAAAACCCTCCGCCTGAACGAGGACATCCTGCGCGAACACTATGCGCATGTGGCGCACCTGCCCGTTTTTCCCTCGCTTCTCAGCTACATGACATCCGGGCCCGTGCTCGCAATGATAGTTGAGGGGGAAAACGCCGTAAAAGGAATCAGGATATTGATGGGTGCCACCAAATTTGAGGACGGAGCCGCCGGCACAATCCGCGGCGATTACGCTTTCAGCACAACCGAAAATCTCATCCACGGTTCGGACTCGCCCGAAAACGCGGAAATTGAGATAAAAAGGTTTTTCGGATAATGATTTGCCGTGCTTTCGGCTGCCGCCGCCTCAAACAGCGGCTTACGAGGGTTGCGGAATGTTAAACAGCGGTTTTTTTGTCCGCTTATTGAGAATGGCTGCCGCGGGAGAAAGACGCGGCGCCCTTTCCGCGGCCAAAAAACGGAGATAAAGGACGCTGCCCGAAAGGAGGGTACTCTTGAAATACTATCTTGCGCTTGATCAGGGCACAACGAGCTCCCGCGCAATACTTTTCGACGAATCCATGAAAGCGGTATCGACCGCTCAGCGCGAGTTCCGGCAGATATACCCTCGGCCCGGCTGGGTTGAGCACGACCCTTATGACATCCTTTCGACTCAGATCGAGACGATTCGGGAGGCGGTGGCGAAGTCCGGCATAGAAGCAGGGGACATAAACGCCGTGGGAATTACGAATCAGCGGGAAACCTCGCTGGTTTGGGACAGGCGCACGGGAAAGCCGGTCTGCAACGCCGTCGTCTGGCAATGCAGGCGATCCGCGGACATCTGCTCGCGTCTTGTATCGGACGGGCTTGAGGAGGAGATAAGGGAAAGGACTGGCCTCGTCGCCGATGCGTACTTTTCCGGCACAAAGCTGAGGTGGATACTGGACAATATTCCGGGCGCGCGCGGATCCGCCGAAAACGGGGAGCTGCTTTTCGGCACCGTGGACACCTGGCTTATATGGAACCTTTGCGAAGGCGGCAGGCACCTTACCGACGTCACGAACGCCTCCCGCACCATGCTCTTCAATATCCGCGGCATGAAATGGGACGATGAAATGCTGCGCGCCCTTAAAATACCGCGCATAATGCTTCCGGAGGTGCTGCCCAGCGCAGCTGATTACGGGCTGCTCCGGAAAGATGTTCTGGGAGCGGAGATACCGGTTCTGGGCGTTGCCGGAGACCAGCAGGCCTCGCTTTTCGGACAGGCGTGCTATTCCCCCGGGGAAGCCAAGAATACATACGGCACGGGCTGCTTCCTTCTGATGAATACGGGTTCGAGCCCCGTAAGCTCGAAGAACAAGCTTCTCACTACGGTGGCGTGGGACATCGGGGAAGGCCCGGTTTACGCCCTTGAAGGCTCCGTTTTCACCGGAGGCGCAGTGGTGCAGTGGCTGAGGGATGGTCTCGGGCTTGTCGGCGCTTCCTCGGAAACCGAGGGGCTTGCGCTCTCGGTTCCGGATTCCGGCGGAGTCTTCTTCGTTCCTGCTTTTACAGGACTTGGAGCTCCCTGGTGGGACATGTACGCGCGCGGTACTATCGTCGGCATAACACGCGGCACCTCGAGGGCGCACATAGTCCGTGCGGCGCTCGAGGCCATAGCCTATCAGAGCGCGGAGGTTTTGAAAGCAATGGAGGACGATTCAGGAATAAAGCTCGCCGCGCTGAAGGCCGACGGAGGGGCCTCCGCAAACGATTTCCTCATGCAGTTCCAGGCCGACGTAGTGGGCAGGCCTGTTATCCGCCCCTCCTGCATCGAGACGACGGCGCTGGGAGCGGCTCTTTTGGCGGCTTTGAAGTCGGGGCGCTTCGCGGGTCTTGGGAGCATCGCCGGAAGCGGCCGGATCGTAAAGGAATTTTTGCCTTCGGAAAATGCGGACAGGGTAAGGGAGTCTTTTTCATGCTGGAGCAGGGCGGTTGAAAGATCGAGAAACTGGGCTTGCGGTTAGCTTTTGGCGTCCGGTAAAATAAAAAGTCCCGCCGCCATCTTCCCATGCCTATATGAATATTTACTGCAGATAACTTGCGCTTATTTATTCAAGGAACAGAATATACGAATGTATTTTTGCGAGGAGAAAAAATGAAAGAATACTTCAACAGGATTCCCCGTATATGCTACGAGGGGAGGCAAAGCAAGAACCCCCTGGCGTTCAAATACTACGACAGGGACAAAATCGTCGGCGGCAAAACGATGAAGGAGCAGCTGAGATTTGCCATGTGCTGGTGGCATACGCTCTGCTCGGAGGGCGCGGATATGTTCGGCGTCGGGACCTCCGACAAGAGATTCGGCACGGCAGGCGGCATGGAGCTTGCTAAAGCAAAGGTCTATGCCGGTTTTGAGCTCATGGACAAGCTCGGCATCGAGTACTTCTGCTTCCATGACAGGGACATCGCTCCGGAAGGGGATACGATTGCGGAAAGCAACAGGAATCTCGACGAGATTGCCGGCCTGATATCTGAGCAGATGAAGAAATACAAGATCAAGTGCCTATGGGGCACCGCTAACCTTTTCGGAAATCCGCGCTATATGCACGGAGCCGGCACCGCCCCAAACGCGGACGTTTTTGCCTTCGCCGCCGCCCAGGTTAAAAAGGCTCTGGAGCTCACGGTCAGGTTCGGCGGGGAGGGATATGTTTTCTGGGGCGGCAGGGAAGGCTATGAAACCCTTCTCAATACGGATATGGGCTTTGAGCTTGACAACATGGCGCGCCTTATGCATATGGCGGTCGATTACGCGGACAAAATAGGCTTCAAAGGCGATTTTTATATAGAGCCCAAGCCGAAAGAGCCGACAAAGCACCAGTACGACTTCGACGCCGCGACAACGATCGGATTTTTAAGGAAATACGGCCTCGACAAAAGGTTCAAGCTGAATATAGAGGCCAACCATGCGACGCTGGCCGGACACAGCTTTCAGCATGAGCTGAGGGTGGCGGCAATAAACGGCATGTTCGGCTCCATCGACGCGAACCAGGGGGACACGCTGCTGGGCTGGGACACCGACCAGTTCCCGACGGATATTTACAGCGCCGCCCTCGCGATGTACGAGGTTATCAAAGCGGGCGGATTTACAAAAGGCGGCCTGAATTTCGACTCGAAGCAGCGCAGGGGCTCATTCGAGCAGGAGGACGTTGTCATCGCGCATATCGCCGGCATGGACACCTTTGCGCTTGCCCTGGAGCTTGCGTTCAAGCTCATCGAGGACGGCAGGATAGACGCTTTCCTTGCAGAGCGCTACGCAAGCTGGCGCGGAGGCATCGGCAAAAGCATACTGGAGGGCCGGGAAAGCCTTGAAACCCTTGCCGACTACGCCGCCGCCCTGGGCGAGGTCAGGAGCAACAGGAGCGGCAGGCAGGAGTACCTCGAAAGCGTATTTAATCAGGTAATGCTTAATATGTGAGGCAGACGTATGGACTATTTTTTGGGGATAGATATCGGAACATCGGGTACAAAAACCCTTCTGATTGACAAGCGGGGAAACATTGTGGTTTCCGCCTCCGCCGAGTATCCTCTTTATCAGCCGAATAACGGCTGGGCAGAACAGGATCCGGAGGACTGGTGGAGAGCGGTCAAGTCCACCTGCGCTCAGGTCATAAAAAAGAGCGGCATCAGCGGGTCGTCGATAAAAGGCGTCGGGCTTTCCGGGCAGATGCACGGGCTTGTTATGCTTGACGAGAATAACAATGTTATCCGCCCGTCCATCATCTGGTGCGACCAGCGCACGGCGGCGGAGTGCGCGGAGCTTGAGAGCCTGGTAGGAAAGGAAAGGCTCTTTGAAATAACCGCAAATCCGGCTCTTACCGGCTTTACGGCATCGAAGATCCTCTGGGTGCGGAAGCATGAAAAGGAGAATTACGAGCGGTGCAGGCATATTCTCCTGCCGAAGGATTATATCAGGTTCAGGCTGACCGGGGAATACGCCACGGACGTCTCCGACGCTTCGGGAATGCAGCTCCTTGACGTAAGGAACCGCCGTTGGTCCGAAGAGGTGCTGAAGAAGCTTTCAATAGATGAGAGCATGCTGCCGAAGGTTTTTGAATCTCCCGATATAACCGGCCGGGTGACGGGAGCGGCGAGCCTGGTTACGGGGATACCGGCCGGCACGCCGGTGGTCGGAGGCGCGGGCGACAACGCCGCGTCCGCCGTCGGCACGGGTATAGTTAAAGACGGCAGGGCTTTTGTTACGATAGGGACCTCCGGAGTGCTTTTTGCCCATACGAGCCAGATGAAGACTGATCCCCTCGGCAGGGTTCACACCTTCTGCTGCGCAGTTCCGGGTGCGTGGCACGTCATGGGTGTAACCCAGGCGGCGGGGCTTTCTCTCCAGTGGCTGAGGAACGAGGCCTGCTACCCCGAGGTGGTCGAAGCGAAGAATTCCGGCGAAGACCCCTATGTCATAATGGATGAGCAGGCGGAAAAGGTGCCGGTCGGCTCAGACAGGCTCATATATCTGCCCTATCTCATGGGCGAACGGACGCCGCATCTGGACCCCGACTGCAGGGGCGTGTTCTTCGGCCTTTCCGCAAAGCACAAGCGCGCAAACCTGATACGCTCGGTAATGGAGGGCGTTGCTTTTTCGCTCAAGGACAGCCAGATGATATTCGAAGAAATGGGGATACGCCTTGACGAAATAGCCATATGCGGAGGCGGGGCGAGAAGCAGGCTCTGGAGCCGCATCCTCTGCGACGTATACGGAATCCCCCTTTATACGCTGACAAAAACTGACGGCGCGGCTTTCGGCGCCGCAATCCTGGCCGGAGTGGGCGCGGGCGCTTACAGAAGCGTCGAGGCCGCCTGCGGAGAAATGATAGCGAGGAACAGGTCTTTTGAACCTGTCAGGGAGAATAACATCAGGTATCAGAGGTTTTACAGGCTCTACCGCGAGCTTTACTCGAATTTGAAAGGCAGCTTCAAAAGACTGGGGGAATTATGACATGAGCGTCAAGGTGGAAAAGTGGGGATCGCTTCCCGACGGGGATACCGTTTATATGTTCGAGCTTATGAACAAGCAGGGCGTCACGGTTAGAATAATCAACTACGGGGGCATCATAACATCTATCCTCACGCCCGACAGAAACGGCGTTTTCGACGACATAGTGCTGGGCTACGACAATATAGAAGGCTACGTTCGCGACGACGCGTTTTTTGGGGCCATGATAGGGCGCTATGCCAACAGGATAAAGGGCGCTGAATTCCTCCTTGACGGAAAGAAATACAATCTTTCGAAAAACGAAGGCGAAAACCATCTTCACGGGGGCGGCGTATTAAACAAGAGCCTGTGGGGCTGGACGATTTCCGGTGACGAGCTTGTGCTGCATATAAAAAGCCCCGAGGGAGAAGAGGGATATCCCGGCGGCCTTGAGGTCAAAGCGTCTGTGCTGCTCGACGATTCGGACCGTCTGGTTGTTGACTTCATGGCGATATCGGATAAGGACACCATAGTTAACCTTACAAACCACGCGTATTTCAATCTGGCCGGCGGGGGAGATGTGCTTGGGCATAAAATGAGAATAAACGCCGACTTTTACACACCCGTGGACGGCGAGCTGATACCTACGGGCGAGATCCGGCCGGTCGAGGGCACGGATTTTGACTTCAGAAGCCCGAGATACATAAAAAACGGCTATTACGACCATAACTTTGTTCTGGGGGAAAAGAACGGACCGGATGCGGAGGTCTATGAGCCGGAAAGCGGAAGGCTTTTGCGCCTTGCTACCAACATGCCAGGCCTGCAGTTTTACTGCGGGGGCGCACTCGGGAAAAGAAAAGGAAAGTACGGAGAGGTCTACGGCAAAAACAGCGGTCTTTGCCTTGAACCGCAGTACTTTCCAAATACGCCGAACGAACCGGCCTTTCCCTCCTGCGTCCTCAAGGCCGGAGACGTCTACACGCATAAAATCGTTTACGAGTTCAAAACAGTGAAGTGAAGAGTATAACGTAAAATCCCGCCTCCATAACAAGGGTGCGGGATTTTTTCTTTTACGTTAAAATTTATAATAATTTTAATAAAAAAACTAAATAAAAAATTGACTTCATACAACAAATTTACTATAATTTTACTAGACCGACAGTTCACTTGTTTTGCCGCATTATTATCTGCAAGGCTTGGACTGAGTTTCCGTTAAAACGCTTTTGCTAAATTGTTGATTATCCGGGAAAGGAGAAAATCCTGACGAAAGCGCCGCGGACGCATTTTTTGTTCGAGGCATGATAATTTCAATTAAAAATTAATATATGAGGTGATTTGAATGTCAAAAAGTCCGGCGGAAAAACTGGAGGAGAGAGTTCGGCTTATCAGCGATGCAATAGCGCTAAGGGAACCCTCGCGCGTCCCCAACGGAATACGCGTCAACACCTTTCCTTACCATGCCTACGGAGTAACAATCAGGGAGGCGATGACGGAGTACCAGAAAGCAGTCGACGCCTACATACGCTACCACAGGGAGTTCCAGCCCGACGTGGGAAGCGGCTTTGCAACCCAGTATTCGGCCAAGGTGCTGGAGCTTATGGGCGTCAAGGTTCTCCGCTGGGCGGGCAACGGCCTCGGAGACAATGCCCCTATGCAGTTCATCGAATATCCGACGATTGAGGACGGGGAGTACGAAGAGTTTTTCGCCGATCCGGCGGGCTTCGCATACAGAAAGTGGCTTCCGCGCGTTTGCAGCGTGTTCGAGCCGTTTGCGGAGATCGACTACATGAAGATGATGACCGGGCTTTACAGGGGTCCGCAGATGGCGTTTACTTCGCCGCGCATGCTGGAGGCCTACAAGCGGCTGCTCGCTGTCGCTGAGGAGCAGAGCGTCTTCAACCGTTACGCCGCCGGATGCGCCGCGGCGCTCAAGGAAGAGGGGTTCCCGACGATAGTGGGCGGAAGCTCGTCCACGGCGTTCGATATGCTTGCGGACGGCCTGCGCGGGACCTTCGGCATAATGTCCGACCTCATGGAGTGTCCGGAAATAGTGGAAAAGTGCTGCAGGATTTTTGTTGACTATCATATCAGCAATTCGCTGGACACCTTTAAGGCTAACGGGAACAGATACCAGTGGGTAATGCTCCACAAGGGCTTTGACAACTTTATCAGCGACGAGATGTACGCCAAATACTACTGGCCCTACCTGCGCCAGTGGATAATAAGGCTGACGGAAGAGGGGATAGTCCCCGTTGTGTTCTGCGAAGGGCTTTACAACAAGCGCCTGAAGTATTTGACCGAGATTCCGTCGGGCAAGGTGGTATATAATTTCGAGCACATAGACATCAGGGAGGCGAAACGCGTTCTCGGAGGAGTCGCGTGCATATACGGAGGCTTCCCGCTCTACACCGTGACTCACGGCACTCCCGAAAAAATACGGGATCAGGTTAAGGAATATATGGACGTCCTCGCGCCGGGCGGAGGCTATATATTCGGGCTGAGCGCCTCGATAGAGGATGCGCCCGTGAAAAACGTCGAGGCCCTGTTCGAGGCCGTGGAGCTCTACGGCTCCAGATAGCGGAAATGATTATTCCTCAAGACAGCTGTTCCGCCTATGGGCGGAGCCCGCAGGCGGAACAGCTGAAGAGAGAGGAGACCGGTAAAGGCCGCTATTATTTTGTGCCCAGGCGCTCCGCGTTTTCCCTGCGGCAATTTTCGATGTCCGAGTCCTTAAGACCGTAACCGAAGAATATGAGCAGGGTTGCGGCTACCATGCAGGCGAAGGGGATGACGGTGTTGTAAAGCCAGAGGGTCTGCTTGAGAGCGGCGGGCACCACGGCGCCCTTTGCCGCGAGAGCCTTTGCGTTAAAGCCGCCCGCATTGAGGACCCAGGTGCGGATCCATGTGTTGGCGAGGCTCCCCACGTTGAGGGCGAGTCCCCAGATGGCCATAGTAAGCCCGACGTCGTTGGTCTTGTATTTCCAGTTGGCCCAGTCCGAGGCGCCGACGAAAAGCGGCATGGACATTGTGTCCGAAACGCCGTTGAAAAAGAAGGTGGCAAAAATGATAATCATCGAAGGCCAGGGACGGTCGGCCCTGTAAACAAAGAGCGCGGCGAGCATAAGCACGGCCTGTATGCCGATGGAAGCGGCGAAGGTGTATTTGACGTCCTTGAAAAGCTTACGCAAAACCGGCGTGCCGAAAGCGCCTATTATGGCGAGAAGCGTGCAGCCGGTCGAAAAAACCGCAAACAGGCTGAAGTTCTCAAAATAATACCTGAAGGTGTAGGAGCCGCCTGTGAGAAATGAAAAATAATACAATTTGGTAAAGCCGAAGGCGAAAAACGCGCAGAGCATGTGCCGGTTTGCGAATATGCCCTTCAGCGTGTCGATGATGGTAGCGCCCTGCTTTTTGCCGGATGCCTTTTCTGCCGCGGCCTGCTTGAGGGCATCCCGTTCAATCTGGGAGTTTTTGACCCAGATGCCGTTTATTATATAAAGTATTATCGGCGGTATCCCGAATATCAGCGCGACTACCGCCCAGGCCTTCGGTTCGTTTTTGTATACCGACATGAAGTATACGAGAAGCAGAGGGTATATCATTCCCAGGACGGTTTTCATGCCGTCCCTGGCGATTTTCGCCCACATGGAAACATTCGAGCGGTCCTTGGGAGTTTTGCATACGCGCGCGTAGATCTGGCGGTTAGCGTTTGCGCCGAGATTATTGAATATGAGCACCACGACGTTGATGCAAAGGACGACGACCGCGAGCTTTGAGGCGTTGGGCGACAGAAGGGGAAGGGCGAACATCAGAAGGTACAGTATGCCGATTCCGGGCAGACAGACGATTATGTAGGGCCAGTATTTCCCGCTTTTGAAGTGGAAGTGGTCTACTATATAGGCTGAAAGCGGCGCCACAATATAGCTCGAAAGGTTTGTGATAGTCTGCAGAACGGCGGTCAGGTTTGCTGAAAACATGTAAACATTGGTGAACAGCATGGATATGTACGAGGAAAAGTAGGACTTGTAGAAGCCTCCGGCAAGCTCGTTCCACGCGTAGATGTACAGCTCCCCGCGCCCGCTTTTGCCGGCGGAAGCGCTTGCCTCGGCGGCCGTTTTGGGTTTTTCGCTCAAGGTGGTACTCATTCCTTTCATGCATATTGGCCTCCGAAAAAGCCTTTTTCCCAGATGCCGACATGGAGGGCGCCTCGGTCCGAAATGAACGGGCGGCTTCTGAAACAATATTCTTTAACGGTTTTTGCCGGACGCCTAAAGAATTATATTAAACAACCATCCGGTTTATTCGACAGCCGAAACGATTTGTTAAAAATGACAAAGGTTCCGCGCGCCGGGAGATCCAGCCGTTTCAAGATAACACCAATGGTGATGAAAAAATCCGAGAGGTTTTTAATATATCCCATATTGAGAAAAGGAGAATAATCATGTTTTACGAAACCAGCAAAGGCGACCACGGTCTTCCCCGCGCACCCTTCAAATCGATAGCGGTGCCCCGTCCGATAGCATGGCTTTCTACGCTAAGCCCGGACGGAAAGCCCAACCTTGCTCCGTACAGCCAGTTTACAAACCTGAACTTCAACCCTCCTTATATAATGATCTCCGTGAACGAGGGCGGGCACAATCAGAGGAAGGACACGACGCTGAACATCGAAACCACCGGCGAGTTCGTCCATAATATGGTAACCTACGACCTCCGCAACCAGATGAACATTACCGCCGAGCCCTTTCCTCTCGGCGTGGACGAATTTGAAAAGGCGGGACTTACAAAGGCTCCGTCGATGCTGGTAAAGCCCTTCAGAGTGGCGGAGTCGCCGATACAGCTAGAGTGCAAATACGTGCAGACCATACGCATACCATCGACCGGAAACCAGGGTGCGGCGGACATAATCATCGGCAAGGTTGTCGGAATACATATCAATGACGAGTTCATAATGCCCGACGGCAAAATTGACATACTTAAAATAAAGCCCCTCGCCAGAATGGGGTACAGCGACTATACCTATGTCAGCGAAATATTTGAAATGAAGCTTACCAAGATGGCGGGCGACAGGCCCGATCTGGATGCGGGGCTTGAGGGAGCTCTCCTGAAAAAATAAGGCTTGAAAAACGCCCGGGGAAAGTTTGAGAGCTCTCCCGGGGCGTTTTATATGGTTCTTTTTTAGAAACAAAAGCCGGAAATGAAGAAACAATGGAAGTTTGACATGGGCGTATAATATTTTATAATTTTAATTGTCGGATGCCGACGTTCCCGGTTAATAATTCCCGAAAGCCGTTTTTTGGACCGCGGTTTTCAGTATCATGGCAGACAGGCTGAAAAAAGAAATATATGGGGTGAGAAATGCAATGACACCGGCGGAAAAGTACAATGAAAGAATGAACCTCATCGAGGACACGATTTCGCTGAAGGAAACCCACCGGGTTCTTAACGCGGTTCGAGTGGACTCATATCCTTACCATGAATACGGAGTCACGATAAGAGAAGCGATAACGGACTATCAGAAAGCGATAGACGCTTACATACGCTTCCACAGGGAGTTTCAGCCGGACGTAGCAAGCGGTTTTACCGCACAGGTTTCAGGTCCGGCTCTGGAGCACCTCGACATCAGGTGCCTGCGCTGGGCGGGGCACGGGCTGGACGACAATTCGACGATACAATACATAGAATATCCGACGATTGAGGACGGGGAGTACGACGAGTTTTTCAACGACCCCGCCGGATTTGCGATAAGGAAGTGGCTGCCCCGCATGGCGGGCGTTTTCGAGCCCTTTTCTAAAATAGACTATCTGAAAATGATGTGCGGAGAGTACCGCGGTCCGCAGAGCGCCTTCTGCACTCCGCCGGTCGTCGAGGCCTGCAAGAGGATTATAGCCGCATACGAGGAGCTGCAGAAATTCGGCAGCTATGCGAGAAAATGCGGGACAATACTGAAGGAGGAGGGCTTCCCGGCCTTCAGCGGCGGGACCTCATACGCCGCATTCGACATGCTGGCGGACTGCCTGAGGGGCACCTTCGGCATAATGACCGACCTGATGGACAGGCCGGAAGTGGTAAAAAGGTGCTGTGACATGTTTATGGAGTGCAGTGTTCAGATGTCGCTGGACGCGTACAGGGCGTCGGGCAACAAATTTCAATGGACCATGCTTCACAAGGGCTTTGACGGATTCATAAGCGATAAGATGTACGCCGAATTCTACTGGCCTTATCTGCGCGAGTGGATAGTGCGTCTTATTGACGAGGGCATCGTTCCCGTCGTGTTCTGCGAAGGAGCTTATACGAAGCGGCTTAAGTATCTGAGCGACGTGCCGAAGGGAAAGGTGATTTACTATTTCGAAAACGTGGACATGAAGGAGGCCAAGCGCGTGCTTGGCGGCACCGCCTGCATAATGGGCGGCTTCCCGCTTTTTCTTGTGTCCCACGGCAAGCCCGAGGCGATACGCGACAAGGTTAAGGAGTATATGGACATAATGGCCCCCGGAGGAGGCTATATTTTCGGGCTGAGCGCTTCTATGGGCGAGGCTCCGCGCAAAAACGTGGAAACCCTTTTTGAAGCCATAGAACTTTACGGTAAGAAATGAAAAGCCGGAGAAACACGGCGGCGTGGAAAATCCCATGCCGCCGTGTTTATCTCCGGCCGAGGCATATGCAGAATTATTCGGCTAACGGTATTGACATCGGGGCGAGATACCTATAAATTAATAGCTGAAGCAAATTATATAGCAAACTTAATATAAAATGCCCGTACGGGCGAATCCATAACGGAAAGAGGAGGATATAATGCTAAGAAAGGTCACTGTGGAAAACGGGATCGTGGAGGGGCTGCCTGCGGCCGACCCGAGGATAACCGCGTTCAAGGGCATCCCGTTTGCGGCGCCTCCCGTAGGCGATCTGCGCTGGCGTGCGCCCCAGCCCGCAAAAAACTGGGAAGGAGTCCTCAAGGCATACGCTTTCGGCCCTATCGCCATGCAGGAAACACCGGGGCTTGTTCCCGACAATATCTACACAAAGGAATGGCATGTTGACCCGAGCGTCCCCATGAGCGAGGACTGCCTTCAGCTCAACGTCTGGACACCGGCAAAAAGGGCCGACGAAAGGCTGCCCGTTATGGTTTGGATATACGGCGGCGGGCTTAATGTGGGCTATCCTTCCGAGATGGAGTTCGACGGCGAGCGTATCGCGCGCAGGGGAGTGATCCTCGTCAGCATAAACTACAGGGTCAATGTTTTCGGCTTTCTGGCCCATCCGGAGCTTACGGCAGAGGACCCCGAAAAAGCCACAAACTTTGGGCATTGGGACCAGCGGGCAGGCATAGATTGGGTAAGGCGCAATATAGCCGCTTTCGGCGGGGATCCAGATAATATAACGGTTTTCGGGCAGTCTGCCGGAGGCGGCAGCACGATGGTGCAGATAGTGTCCCCGAAGAACAAAGGCCTGTTCCAAAGGGCGATAGTCCACAGCGGAGGAGGGCTTCTCGCGCCCATTCTCAACAGCCCAAGACTGCCGGAAGCCGAGAAGATAGGGGAAAAATTTTTCGAGCATCTGGGTGTGCGTTCGCTTGCGGAGGCAAGGGCGCTGGATGCGGAAACCGTTCTCAAAAAAGGCCTCGAGTTTGCGAAGCAGCATCTTTGGGGCAGCGTAATAGACGGTACGCTGATACCCGACTATCCGACGAATATCATAGCGGAGAATCGGTGCAACAGCGTTGAAATAATCATGGGCAATACGGCCGACGAGTTCCCGATAAAGCCGAAGGCGGAGACCGAAGCGGAGCTTGAAAATTACGCCCGCAGGACTTTCGGGGAATATGCCGGAAGATATCTTGAAATATGCAAAAAAGGCGCGTCAAGTTTTGATGAAATGCTCAAAAACGGGACTTTCAACATGTTTGAGCTCGGAAATATTTTATGGGGAGACCTTAACTCCGTATTGAAATCCTCAAAGATGTACTATTATGTGTTTAACCCGGAGATACCGGGACCGGACCGCCCCGGCTCATTCCACTCCTCGGACCTCTGGTTCGCGTTCGAAACGCTTGCAAAATGCTGGAGACCGTTCGTCGGCAAGCATTACGACCTTGCAAGGCAGATGTGCAACTACTGGACGAACTTTGCAAAAAAAGGCGACCCGAACGGTCCGGATGCGGACGGGACGCCAATGCCCGAGTGGAAGGAATATACGGCCGAAAGCCCGTATCCCATGTATTTCGGGGATAAGCCGGAAATGTCGTATAAGCCGAGAAGCGAGCTTACGAATTTCCTCGTGGAGTTTTACAGCGGGCAGATAAAAAGCAAAACCGTAAAAGGTTTCATTAAGGAATAGCGAAATGGACCCCGGAGAGCAGTGCCCCGGGGTCCATTTTGTTATATTTTCAGATGTTTATAGCCGCGTAGAAGCCTTCGCGAACAGCGGAGGTGATGTTGCCGGGCTTGGAGCAGTCGCCCACAAAGTATACGTCCCTCACGACGTCTCTGAACTCCTCCATAACCTTTGTGCGCGGCCTTACGCCGACGGAAAGCACGACAGTGTCGCAGGGAATTATGAACTCGAAGCCCTTGTCGTCCTGGACCGTGACGCCCTGCTTGGTGACCTCCACCGCCTTGAGACCGGTCCTTGTCTTGACGCCCGCCTGAGCCGCCATCCCGCGGAGAGTGTTGGCTACGGACTTGGAGCCCAGCGTCCTGGAGTCGATCTGCTCGATTGAAAGCATGTCGATCTGGGTGACGTCGTGTCCGTCCTGCGCAAGAACGACCGCGGTCTCCGTTCCTGTAAGCCCCGCGCCGATAACAACGACCTTTTTGCCTACCTTGGCCTTGCCCATGTCCACGTCCACGGCCAGACAGACGTTGTCGCCCCTGATGCCGGGGATGTCGGGTATTATCTGCTCGCTGCCGACGGCTACTATGACGGCGTCGGGCTTCTCCTTGAGAACCAGCTCGCGCGTCGCCGGCGTGTTCAAGCGTATATCGATGCCGGGCGTCTTTTTGGTCATATGTATCGACCAGTCCGTATAACGCTTGATGTCGGACTTGAGACGGTTTGCATACGCCTCGATCAGGCTTCCTCCGAGTTCAGGCGCCTTTTCGAAGAGAACGACGGAATTTCCGCGTTCCGCAAGACGCCTGGCGGCCTCCATACCGGCACAGCCGCCTCCTACAACGACGACCTTTTTCGGAGGATCGCTGTTTTTGATATCGTCGAGGAAAGGATCCCTGCCGCTTACGGGATTTACGCTGCAGCGGACGGGCATCGGGTTGCCGTGCGGGTCGCGGCTGACGCAGACGCAGCAGCGGATGCAGGGACGGATCTCATCTCCCCTGCCGTCGCGGGCCTTGTTGACGCAGTCTGGGTCGGCAATAAACTGCCGTATCATAGCCACCATGTCGCACTTGCCGGCGGCTATCGCCTCCTCCGCAAGGTCGAGGTTGAAGGAGCCGACGGAAACAACAGGGATGTCCAGCTCTTTTTTGAAGCGCTCGGCAAACCTTATGTTGGTGGTCATGGGAACGTAGGGCTGCTGTATCATGTATTTTACGGAGGGAGCGTAGTAAAGGTTGCCGGCTGAAACGTGGATAAGGTCTATCTTGTTCTGGATGGCCTTTGCCTGGGCGAGCTGATCCTCGACGCCTACGCCGCCCGGCGTAAGGTCGTCGCCGCTGTGGCGCCATTCAATCGCCATGTCGTTGCCGATTGCCTGCCTGACCGCGTCGAGGACGTTGTTGGCGAGGCGGTTTCTGTTTTCAAACGTATCGCAGCCGTATTCGTCGGTGCGCTTGTTCATAAGAGGGGAGAAGAACTGGGAAAGGTTGTGGCCGTGGCCGCCGTGTATCATGATCATGTCGAAGCCGGCGTTTTTGCACTTTACGGCGCAGTCTGCGAAAGCCTTTATCATTTGCCGGATATCTTCCTTGGTCATCTCCGCGGGCCTTAGCTCGTTTCTGTAATTGGGCTCTATGGAAGCTATGGCGCCGTACCTGTGTATGGCGTCGGCCAGCTTGAAAAGCCCGTTGGAGGCGTAGCGGTGGGCAAGGTTGAGCGCAAAGGGAGCGGTGTTCGCATATTCCTGGGTAACGGCGCTGTCTCCGATGGTCACCAGCGCCGCGCCGCCTCTCGCCATGGCGGCGGTGTATGTAACAAACTCGTTCGTCATAAGGCCGTCCCAGGTGGCCAGCTTCGGTTCGTGCGGGGCAACCTCTATACGGTTTCTAAGCGTAAGAGGGCCTATTTTTATGGGCTTGAAAATATGCTCATATTTCATTTTACTGCTTCCTTTCCGTATCTTTGACAAATATTGTCTCTCGGTTTTTGCATATGTATATTATAGCAAGGGAAAAACAAAAAATAAACTGTCAGTCTAGAAATTTTTCGGTAAATTTATTATATATGTTCAATAAAAAGAAGCCGCTTTCAATGGGCGGCTCCTTGATTATTTCAGCCCCCGGCAGCATTTCTGCCGGCGTTCCTTCCGAAGGTAAGCGCCATGGAGTGGCTGAGACCCGGCACGGTGGTGGGATATTCCACGGCAAAGCGGTTTCCCTGGGTGTTGCCTGCGAGATACAGGCCGTCAATAATATTGCCATTTGTGTCGTAGCAGCGGCAGTTTTCGTCGCTCTCAAGCCCCGCCAGAGAGTTCATTACCGGGCAAGCCCTGAGCCTTGTCGCGTAAAATGGGGGCTTTTCTATTGGAAAAAGCCTTTTCGGGGCCTTCCCGAAATCAGAATCAAAGCCGCGTGAAGCAAGCGAGTTATAGCGTTCGATCGAAGCCCGCGTTTTTTCCGCGGGGAGCGCCGTAAGCCTTATCAGCTCGTCGATAGTGTCCGCCTTCACGGTGTCGCCGCGCCTTAAGGAAGCGGATATGCTCTCGTCCGCCTGGGCGCGGAGCCTGTTTTCCTCTCCGAGGTAGGCGTAGCCGTGCGTGGGGATCATGTACTTGAGCTGATCCGGCCATGCGCCGTCGAAAAGCATCCAGGAAAGCATCCCGGGCTGAATCATAAGCTGATTGTCAAACTGCTGTCCGCCGCAGTCCTCGTTCATAAATCGCTCGCCGTTCAGGTTGAGCTGCAGATACTGCGCCATTCCTATGGCGCCGCCCTTTGAATGGGAGATGGCTGCGTGCGGTCCGTCCTCCATTTTGGCGCCTATCCACATGGCCATGCGATGCCCGTCGCCGGTGTTGGCGACCATTCCGTTTTTGTCAAGTCCGATGCCCATCACACCTTTCCCGCGAAGCCAGGGGGAGTAATGGAAAAGCATGTCCAGATTGCCGGAATAGTCTCCGGTGGCGAGTACGACTCCCCGGCGCGCAAGAGCCTTATAAACCTTGCCGCCGTAGGATTTTGCGATAACGCCGACAACTCTGCCGCTGCCGACCCGCAGGAGCCTTTGCGCGGGCGTTTCAAAGAAAGCGCGGCAAAGACCGGTCGCTTCGGCAAGCTTAAGGTTTCCCTTTAGAACCCTGCCGTGGTCCGGCAGTATGCGCGCGCTGATCTCGAAACAGGGGTACATTTCCGAATGCACGTCGTAAGGCCGAGGAACCGGACGCCGCTGCGGTTCGACGCAATAATCAAAGCCGGCGGGCCTATCCTTTTTCAGCGCGTTTATGCACTCGTCCAGAATGAGAATTTCCGGGTCGCCCTCAAGGTACCAGTCCAGGTCGTCACCGCTGTGATCCGCCCAGAAATTCAAAATCGGCTGCTTCACCCTGAAGCACGAGTCACGCATCAAAACCGCCACGACCTCCTGCTTGTCGGTGAGGTCTCGTCCCCATCGTTTTGAAAGCTTCCCGCCAAGGACGCCGAAATCGCTCGAGCGGAACTGCACGTTTGAGCACTTCTCGAAAAGCAGCACCGATGCCCCGCACTCCGAGGCGGCCCTTGCGGCCGCGACTCCGGCCAGACCTGCGCCGCAGACGACTACGTCCGCCTCCAGCGTTTCGTCCGCCTCCGGGTATTCGGGCGGCTCGCCCAGCCAATCTTTTATTGTTACGCTTTCAAAAGGATTTCCGTAGTCAGCGGAGCAGATGAATTTGCCCATAAACAATACTCCCCCCAGCTTTAGCTCGTGCTTTATGCCTCTCTAGCTTATATAAGGCGCCGTCAAACGGCGAGGATGTGCGCCGCCGCCTCAGCGAAGCCCTCTCCGCCCTCTCCGGACGTGACGTAGGAGGGCAGGTGCCTCAGCATATGGCGGAATGGCAGAATGTTTGCGACTGCGCAGCTTGTCGGAAAATAGCCGAACATGGGCTCGTCGTTCGGGGAATCGCCGAAAAAGATAACTTTTTCCTTGATATTTTTCTCCTTAAGCACGCTGCCCATGAAAAGCTCCGTCATGGACAGCTTGTTGTAGTTCCCGAACCATGCGTTTACATGTATGGAGCTTATTTTCGCCTCGGCGCCCATTGAAACGCAGATGTCCCTGATCTTCTCGGCGGCCTCAAGCCCCAGATGAGGCGGGTCCTCGTTGAAATCAATCGCAAGGTCGTAAATGCGGGCGAACTGATCCCTTGCGACCCTCGAACCCGGAACGCTCCTGAGACAGGCGTCCTTTACGGATTCGAGCCTGAGTCGGATTTCAGGGTCGGCGACCGAAGGGTGCGTAAAGGTTTTTATTTGCGAACCGTCCGCATAGAAAACGAAAGCGCCGTTTTCCCCGACCACGGCCCTGACGGGCCATTCCCTTATTATCATGTCGCACCATCCGGCCGGCCGCCCCGTGACGGGTATGACCTCCATGCCTCTGTCGTGAAGGTCCCAGAGCGCGCAGTAGGCCGCCCGGGTCAGCTTCCCGCCGGTTGTTATCGTGTCGTCTATATCGCAGAGGACGTATTTTAGCTTGGAGATCCGCTCCTTGTCCAGCTCCTTTATGTGTTTCATAGGATCAAAGCCCCTTAGTGAATTATTGCGCACGCCGGCGGGCCGGCTCCGCACCCTTTTAGAATATAGCAAACGAAGCGTTTCTGTCAACAGCGGGTCTGGCAAATAATACGGCGCCGCGGAGACAAAGCCTCCGCGGCGGCAGCATAGCTGATTAATCGTATTGAGCCGGCAGGGAGCGCAGAAAGGGATCGCTGATGCCGGCGCGGATTTCCTCGCCGTGTGCGGCAAGAAACCAGTCGTCCGAGGAAGAGAGACCCTGACGCCTCAGCTCTCCGGCGATAAGGGCGCAGAGAGCATCCACATCCGGACTGTTTTTGCAAAACAGCTCGTCCGGGGCGCCTTCCGTCACTGCAAGGCTGTAAAGAAGCGAGGCGGCCTCCGCTCCAAGCAGGGGAAGAGAGGTCATTTTTCTGTAAGCCCATTTGTAGTACGGTCGGAAAACGCGGTTCAAAAGGAAGACCGCGGCCGAGGCGCTGTCGCAAAAGCGTGCCAGAACCGCCCTGTAAGTCACCCAATCCCTGCGAATATGGCAGCGGCGAAGGTTGTACTGTCCCGTCTGCGCCATCGCCATGCAGCTCGCCGCGAGCTTTTTCCGGCGTATGTCCTCCGGGTAATGGCAGAGCAGCCTCTTGCGGACCGCAGTGAATTTGCCCGCGTTATCCATGAAAACCTCCCCGTTGACGGCCAGCGCGAGATTCTCCTCGGGGACAAGGCGCCATTCTCTGATTTCCCTGGGGCCTTCGGGATAGCCTATGAGAGATGAATAGAAATCCCCGATTGTAAGAATACCTATCTCTGCGCCGTATTCGGAGCGTGTCCTTATGTGTGCAGGCGGATTTTCTTCGAAAAGCGCTTTTTTCCAGCAAAGCAGAGCGGGAATATTATCCTTGTCTTCCTCGGTGAGCCAAATGAAGAAGTCCGCGCCCCAGTCGTGGTCGCGTGAGAGCTCGTCGTCAAAGCCGAAGCACTCGGAGCCGTTACCAACAAGCCCTGCGGCGGCCCTGGCGTAAATATCCGGAAAACTAGTCCTGAAAGAGGGAGCCGCGACTTCCGCAAAATAACGGCGGCTCAGCTCTAGACCCCTCATTTTTAGACCTCCTTGGCGCGCATTTTCGAAAGACGTTCCCGGCATTCGCGCGTCCGCTCATGCTCGGCTCCCAGAAGAGCCTCGTATGTTTCGAGCGCAAGGCTCAGATAAGACGCGGCCGCGGAAAAATCCCCGAGTTCCTCCGACAAAAGGGATAGGTTCAAAGCTCCGGCTGCGTAATCCATGTTTCTTCCGAAGAATTTTTCGGTAAGCTCAAGAGCGCGCAGGGAATAACTGGCGGCATCGGCGCTCAGGCCCTTCCGGCTGAGCAGGGAAGCCTTGGTTGAAAGCGCCGCCGCGTGATGAACATTCTCCTCCGTCATGGAGGCGTAAACAGAAAGCGCCTGGTCTATGAGGGCTTCCGCCTCGGACAGCATGCCAGTTTCCTCTCTGATTACGGCCAAATTATTAAGTGAAGCGGCAGTTTCGTGCTCCGCTCCGGGAATACCCCGCACCAGCTCGAAAGCCTCGAGCGCCGCGGCGTATGCATTCTTCAAATCGCCCGCATCCTTGTAGGCAAGAGCAAGATTGTTCAAAAGGCTCGCGTAGGCGTAATCGCCCTCCGCGCGAAGTTCGGACAAGAGGCTCCCGGCCTCAATAAAGACGGCCACGGCGTCGCGGGGAAATCCCATAATCCTCAAAAGTCCCGCAAGATTGACCAATATCGTTGCATACTGCGGCGTCCGCCGCATTCCGAGACCTTCCAAAACGGCCAGCGCCTCTCTGAAGGCCCTTTCCGATTCCCTGCAGCGGCCCGCATTCCTGTAATAAGCGGCAAGCTCGTTAAGCACTGACGCGTATTCGGCACATTCCCGCCCGGACGAGGCCTCGATTCGGCGAAGCGTTTCAAGCAGGAAGTCCTCGGCCGCCTTAAGGTTTCCGGAAATGAAAAGAGAGTCGAGTTCCTTAAAAAATTCGTTCATCGGCAGGAAGTGCAGCAGCCGTCGCAGCCGTTCTCCGGTCCGCATCGGGAGTTCGCCCTTGCGGAAGCCTCCGCGTCTTCGAGCGTGGCATAGCCGTAGTATCCGACAGACTTTTCCAATATGTTCTTCGCGAGAGAGGAGCCCTCCTCCGCAAGCTTCATAAGGTGGGCCTTCAAAAGCGTGAGAGTTTTTTCCGAGTAAGAGAGAAGCTCCCCGAGCTGATAGGTTTCGACGGAGGTTATGCCGGAAGCGTCCTCTTCGGAGCGCAGCGGTCTGCCGCAGCCGGAAACAAAGGGGTATTTTTCGTAAAGCGCGGCGGTCTCGTCAAGCATCTTGTCGGAAATCTCTTTGGCAAGCTTGATTTGCGAGTCTCCGGGCAAGGGTATCGTGCGCTTAAGCGCCTCGTATAGGTCGGGAGCAGAATACTCCATCATGTGTATGTATTTTTCGTTTACAAGGTTGCGCCCTTCGCTGACTGCGCTTTCAAGATCCTCAAGGTAGGAGGCCGCGGCGTCGGGGGACCAGCATAAAAACTGCGCTCGTCTCATTCCCTCAAAGGTAAGGCGGTCCTCCTGGCAAAGTGCGCGGGGACCCCCTTCGTTTACGGCTCGGAACATATCCCATTCCAGCAATACTATCTTATCGACGACATCTGCGGTATCCATAAAAAGCCCTCCTATAATCCGGACTGCCTGTTTGTGCATTCCATGGCTTCAGTATAGAACCGATTGCGCGGCATGTCAACGCTTGCGGCAGGCCGGCCCTAAATATAAAAATATCTGTCTTTACATTGACAAAGCAGGGCTCCTGTGCTATCATGTTCTAGCTCATGCATTTTTGATCAAAAATACTTGGATTTCGGCTTGGAGAAGTACTCAAGAGGCCGAAGAGGCGCCCCTGCTAAGGGCGTAGGCGTGTAAAAAGCGCGCGAGGGTTCAAATCCCTCCTTCTCCGCCAAGAAACAGAAATCCCGCAGTCGTTGAGACTGCGGGATTTCTGTTTGCATATCAGCGGCTCCAGGGCTTTTGATGCAAAAATATTTTTTCGATTTTGAAAGCCCGTCAGCATTTCCGGAAACAATATTTTCAACGATTTTGCTAACAGAAATGCTAACAAGAAGCCGGCGAGCATTACACGCTCACCGGCTCTTTTATTGCTGCGGCGGCAGACGCTGGCTGCCGGGAAATGCAGCTTACTGGATCGGCTTATACGATTATTATGGTGCTGCTGGCGCTGCCGAGGCTGTGTATTACACTTAGTACCGAGCTGTAATCACATTCTATGCCGCGCTTGACGGCGGCTCGGATTGCAGAACTATGACAACAAGAAGCGTAACCGCGACAGATAAAAAAAATTTTTGCATATATGTGACTTTTCACCCTCTTTTTGACATTAGTATTATAGAAGGCTCTGCTGAAACCTTCAAAATGTCGGGAAGGGGGCGATTCCATTGGGCAAATATGACTGTTAGATAATGCTTAACAGTAACTAAAACAATATGAAAATTTAAAGGAGAATACAAATGAATAATCAACTTGCATTAAAATTCATGAGATCGATCGTTGGAATAATCCTTACATTTTCTTTAGCCTTTACAATTCCAATAGCAAGTATGGCAGCTAGTTCTGGTAATAATATTTCCCGCTCGGCTTCATCTTCATTGTCATCTAAGACTCAGGGTAACTTTAAAGAATTGTTTAAAGCAGATTTAAATGATACCTCAGTGAACTATAGCTTTACAATTAATGAATCAAAGAGCAGTGTTAATTCAGAAAATACAATAAGTAGCGACAAAGCCACCACTACACTCAATTTTGACATATCAGCTGCAAAAGATAAATACTCTTTTTGCGTAAACGGGGATTTATCAAAGTATAGATTATCTAACGGTAAGATTTTATATGAAGGTGCACTGACAGGTGAAAACACCGTTAATGGCATCAAATATAATGTTATTGTTGGTATGCAGAAATTAAGCAATAGTGATAATATTTGTGCCACCGTTAATATGATACCAAGTGAGACTAGGGGAAAACAAGTTTTGTTTATCATTGGCAGTCCCATTCTGACTGACGAAGATGTTGCGCAATTCAAGTCAAGAGTCATAAAAACAAATAAAACAGATTTGAATAAATCAAATTACATATTCACCAATGATCTGTTAAATGATGTAAGCCTCAATATCGGCGATCATATAGACCTATTCAGTTATGGTTGGGGGGACTCTAATCTGGTTTATATGAACTCCCCTTATTCAGGTATAGCCCAAATTATAACAAAATATTACGATACTGATAATAATAAAGTAGCAATTTCAGCCACGTCAAATACTGACAGCGTTAATAATTACTTTGCAAGCATGTATGACTCTGCGGGCACATCTATTTCGACCCTAAAAGTAGGACTTAAGCGAACTGTCAGCAACAATACATACATTGCCGGGATTGAAGATTTAGGTCAACTTTCCGGCACAGCGAATTTGTGGTTTATTGTAGGTGATCTTATTGGGTTATTGCCTACCGGCGGGAGTATGTTTGAGTATATACTCAGTCAATTCGATTCATCAATAAGCGTAAGTTCATATACCAACAACAGCTATGCTAATTTTACATTTGGAATTGGTGAATGGGCCAATTTCGAGAGTCTGTCAACAATTTTGTGCTAATGCCTACTGAAGGAATGACTTAACCCTGTCGGGGAAGAAGACGCTGAGCTGAAGAAGAATTTGACCCCAGTTATGTATTCGGCCAGTCCAGCGGAGCATGACGTCCTGTGTGA
>JAJUGN010000059.1 GCA_029265975.1 Clostridiales bacterium | reverse complement strand
GACTCGCGCATGGCCGGAGATAAGCCGCAATTTACGATAAAGTCGACAGGCCCCGCAACCGTAAGGATTGCGGGGCCTGAGCGTGTCGGAAAACTTGTTTACAGCAAAAAGCTTCGCAGAATTTCCGCCACGAATGGAGGAAACAAAGTCAAATATGTCATTTCCGGCGGCGTGTACGTCGGAAATGACACCTCTCATGACGGTCGCGGCAGAGCGGCCTTCATGCAACCCCCTTGTCGGAAAAGCCCTTTGGGCTTTTTCGACAGTCTGAGGCCCCGCAACCGTAAGGATTGCGGGGCCTGTCGCTGGAGCTGGCAAGGTGACTCGAACACCCGACCTGCTGATTACGAATCAGCTGCTCTACCGGCTGAGCTATGCCAGCAAAACAAAAAAACAAAGCTGTATCACAGCTTAGGGAAGTATAGCATATTTGCCTTTTCAAGTCAATAATATTTTGTTATTACGATTTGTATTTTGAAGGAAAACTTGCCGCGTCAAGCTTTGAAAGTAACGCGAATTTACAGGAACGATATACAATAATTCAATTATAAAAAGAATTATGGCGATTATTGTGAGAAAAAAGCGCATAATATGCTGCCTGTTTTGTGCCAATTTACAAAAAGGAAAGTCTACATAACAAATAGTCATAAATAGACTACAATTAGTTATTCACATTATCCACATAGTTGTCAACATTCCCTTAAGCCTTGATTTTCAAGCAATTCAAGAAAAATTTACAATTATTTCAAGAGCGCTTATCAGATTATATTTTTTTGCAAGATGGTAAATTGGTTTACATAACATAAAAATGCATAAAATTTTTACAAAAAACCTAAATAATTATTTGTTTTTGCAATATATGTCGGACAAAATTCATTTAAATAAAGCGCCGGAATCCATCGTCGCGTAAGCGTTCAGGCCGGAACCCGCCAAGTTGCCCGCCATGTATTCATAGAACGCCTGGCAGCCTATCATAGCTCCGTTGTCTCCGCAGAGGGCGGGAGGGGCGAGCCGGAGCGTCTTTCCGGCCCCCTCGCAGGCCTTCAGAAGGTCGGCGCGTATCCTTGAGTTCGCCGCAACGCCCCCGGCGCAGACGATAACGCCGCGTCCGGCCGCGTTTGAGGCCTCTATCACACGCGGCACGAGAGCGTCGCTGACCGCGGCCGAAAAAGAGGCCGCCAGCGAAGGCAAATCAAGCTCCTCATTTTTCTGGGCGGCGTTATGGGCGATATTAATAACCGCGGTTTTCAGCCCTGAAAAGGAGAAGTCGAGCGGGGCGTCGTCAACCTTCGCCCGCGGAAGCGGGTACTTTTTGTCGTCCCCCGATTTGGCGAGCCTGTCCATAGCCGCCCCTCCGGGATATCCGAGCCCCAGTACGCGGGCCGCCTTGTCAAAGCATTCCCCCGCGGCGTCATCCCTCGTCGTCCCCATTATCTCCATGTCCGTGTAACCCTTCACATCGAGAATAAGGCTGTGGCCGCCCGATATGACGAGAGCCGTAAACGGAGGCTCAAGCTCGGGAAACGCTATATAGTTCGCGGCTATGTGACCTCTTATGTGGTGGACCGGAACGAGAGGCACTCCGAGCGCCGACGCCGCCGACTTCGCAAAATTAAGCCCGACGAGCAGGGCGCCTATCAGCCCCGGCGCGTAAGTCACAGCCACCGCGTCTATTTGAGATTTCCTTAAGCCGGCCTTTGAAAGCGCGAGGTCCGCAAGGTGCGTTATGACCTCGATATGGCTTCTCGAAGCCAGCTCGGGCACCACTCCGCCGTACTCGGCGTGCATCTTTACCTGAGAAAATATTTCGTCTGCGAGAACTTCTCTGCCGTTTCGCGTCAAAGCGACGGCGGTTTCGTCACATGAGGATTCTATCGATAGGATTATCAAGGCCTTACATCTCCTTTTTTAGGAAAAGCGTCATAATATACGCATCCTCGGGCGGCTGCTCATAGTACTTTTTGCGGATTCCCTCCACGGAGAAACCGTGCTTGCGGTAAAGCGATATGGCGGAAGCGTTGCTCTTTCGCACCTCCAGCGTCAGAAAGGAAAGGTTTTGGGTTTCCCCGTATTCTATAAGGAAATTCAAAAGGGCGTCGGCAACGCCCATCCTCCTGTATTCGGGAAAGACCGCGATGTTGGCTATGTAGCCCTCGTCGAGTACGGACAGCATGCCCGCATAGCCGACGAGCCTTCCGTCTCCCCCGACGGCTGCGACGTAATAGGAGAGCGGGTTTTCAAGCTCTCCGAGGAGCATGCTTTCCGACCACGGCATTGAAAAGCAGAGCTTTTCGAGCGCGGCGGCTTCTTTTATGTGATTCAGCTGCATCTTCACGATTTCAAACAAGGCGGAACCTCATTTCGAATCAAGCCAGTTTTTTCCGCTGTGGGCCTCGGCGGGAAGCGGTACGGAGAGCGAAATCACGCCCTCCATCTCCTCGGTGAGCAGCCTTTTTACGGCCTCGACCTCAGGGTCGGGCGCCTCCACTATAAGCTCGTCATGCACCTGAAGCAGAAGCTTTGCCTTAAGGCCCTCTTTTTTCATGCGTCCCGACACCCTCACCATGGCGAGCTTTATGATGTCTGCCGCCGTGCCCTGTATGGGCGTGTTAAGCGCGACACGCTCGCCGAAGGAGCGGATATTGAAGTTGGAGGACTTCAGCTCCGGCAGACTGCGCCTGCGCCCGAAAAGCGTGGTGACATAGCCGTCCCGCTTTGCATCCTCCACTATCTTCTTCATATAGTTCCTTACGCCGTGGTATTTTGAAAGATAGCTGTCTATATAGCTTTTGGCCTCGCCGGATGTCACGCCTATGTCCTGAGCGAGGGAGAAAGCGGATATTCCGTAGACGATGCCGAAGTTTACGGCCTTAGCCCGGCTCCTCTGGAGCGGGGTAACCTCCTCGGGAGGAACGCCGAAAACCTGCGAAGCCGTAAAACGGTGGATGTCCTCGCCTTTTTTGAACGCCTGTATCATCGCCTCGTCATTCGAGATGTGCGCCAGTATCCTAAGCTCTATCTGGGAGTAATCCGCGTCCACGAGAGTTTTTCCTTTACCCGCTATGAACATGCGCCGTATCTCGCCCCCCAGAGCCCTGCGGACGGGAATGTTCTGAAGGTTCGGCTCGGTGGAGGAAAGGCGGCCGGTTGCGGTTACGGTCATCTGAAAATTGGTGTGGATGCGCCCGTCGGGCGCTATTACCTTGAGAAGCCCGTCCGCGTATGTGGATTTGAGCTTTGTAAGCTCGCGGTATTTTATTATTTCGCGGATTACGGGATGCTTGTCGATGAGCTTTTCGAGCACGTCGATATTAGTGGAATATCCCGTCTGCGTCTTCTTGGGCGCGGGGAGCATGAGCCTTTCAAAAAGCACCTCTCCGAGCTGCTTAGGGGAATTTACGTTGAACTCCGCGCCAGAAAGCTCGAATATACCTGACTGCACCTTTCCTATCTCAGCGGTGAGGGATTCTCCGAACTCATAGAGCGCCCGCCTGTCGATCAGGAAGCCTTCGTGCTCCATGTCCGCGAGCACCGCGCAGAGCGGAAGCTCAATGTCGAAATAGAGCTTCTCCATATCAAGCTCCCTTAGCTTTTCCGAGAGTATCCCGTAAAGGGCGTAGACTGCGGAGGCGTCCGGAGCCTCGTTTCCCAGATAGCGTGAAGCGAGCACGGCTATATCGTACCTGCTGTCGGTCGGAGTAAGCAGGTAGGCGGCCAGAGCAGTGTCGAAAACGAAGCCCTCGGTGCCGAGGCCCTCGCCCAGCAGAAGGCGCATAAGGTCCTTGACGTTGTGGGAAACCTTTTTTACGGCTCCGCTGAAAAAGGCGCGCAGAAAATCGTTGTAGCCTTCGCCGCAGGCGGACCACCCGACGACGCTTATGTTCCCGCCGTCGCATATCTCCAGCCTGTCGAGGCCGCCGGTACACAGCACGGAAACGAAGGGGGCGTTTTCGCAGCGCTCAAGCAGCCTTTTGAGCTCTTCGCAATCCGCAATATCCCGGACTTCCTGCGCCAAAACCGTTTCCGGAGCCTTCTTCGGGGCGGTTTCGGCGGAGGAAAGCCCGAACTTTTCTATAAACTTATAAAATTCGAGCTTTTTGAAAATTTTGAGCAGGGCGGCGCTGTCGGGGCCCTTGATAAGCGCCTTCTCTGGCGTGAAATCCAGCGGCGCGTCGCAGCGTATGCGCGCAAGGCGCATGGAGAGCTCCGCGTCCGCCTTTCCCTCGGACAGTTTCCTGCGCAGGGAATCCTTGATGTCCGCCGTTTCAAGATTCTCGTATATTCCGGCTATCGAACCGAAGCGGCGAATAAGCTCCAGCGCCGTTTTCTCGCCTACTCCGGCCACGCCGGGGAAGTTGTCTGAAGAGTCCCCTGTCAGAGCCTTGAAATCGACCATCTGAGGCGGAGAAAATCCGTAATCCTCAAAAAACACCTCGGGCGTAACGGTCTTTGTCACGGTCTGTCCCATCCGGGTGGAAACAAGCTTCACCGTCGTGCTGTCGTTTACGCACTGAAGGCTGTCCCTGTCTCCCGTGACTATCACGCAGTCCCATTTCGACTCCCGGCATTTGAGGGCGATGGTGCCTATAAGGTCGTCCGCCTCAAAGCCCGCAAGCTCGAAACGCGGTATGTTCATAGCGTCGAGAACCTCTTTCAGCAGGGGCATCTGCTGGGCCAGTTCTTCCGGCATGCCCTTGCGCTTGGCCTTGTAGCCTTCAAATTCCTCGTGGCGGAAGGTCGGCTCCTTAAGGTCGAAGGCAACGCACAGAGCGTCCGGCTTGTCCTCGTTCAGCAGCTTCTGGAGAATGCTTATGAAGCCGTAAACGGCGTTCGTATAGAGCCCGTCCTTTGTCGAGAGCAGGCGAATGCCGTAAAAAGCGCGGTTTATTATACTGTTTCCGTCAAGAACCATCAGCTTCATTATGCGTCCCCCTTGCGGCGAAGCCGGGGCGGTGAAGCCCCGGAATAATATTGGAATAAGGCGCGGTATTCAAGGTAAAGGAGCCGTTAAAACGGCTATAAAAATAATTATACCACGTTTTTATTATTTGAACAAGGATACAAGGGCTTTAATGTCAGTTTTGGTGACGCAGGAGAAGGCGCGAAGAAGCATGTAGTAAAATATCCCGGTGGACAGAATATGCAGCGTAAGGGAGAGCGGTTCCGAAGCAAGAGGCAGCCCTAGCGTCCTAAGCAGCAGCAAAGTGAAGTTGACGGCCCCGACGATGCATATAAGGGGGCGCAGCACGGCTTTGGGCGGTATTTCAATCTCTGTCACTGCCGAGAGCCTTCTTAGGCTGAGCGCAAAATTGAAGGCCTCCGTGAACCAGATGGTGAAAATATAGGCGGGCACGGCGTAGACCGGGAGCAGAAAATATACGAGCAGAACGCTGAGCCCTGCGTCAAGGATATTTATGAACATCGAGTGCATCTGCTGGCCGAGCCCCTTGAGCATACCGTCGGTCACCGTATCCATATACATTATTATGACCAGCGGCGCGAAGATCTTTATATAGGTCGCCGCCTCGCGTGAGCGGTATATCAACTGGCCGAGGGCCCCGGAATAGGCGAAGAAAACTCCGCAAATGCCTATCGAAAACATGAGACTCAGGCTGAAGGTGCGGTTTGCGATGCGTTTTACGAGCCTTTTGTCGCCCTGCACCTGGGCTTCCGTAAGATCGGGCACCAGCATTTCGGCTATGGAGGTAAAAACCGCGATGGGGTAGAGGATAAGAGGGAGCACCATTCCCGAAATTGTTCCGTAGGCCGCAAGGGAGCTGTTGACGGAAGCTCCGGACTTCTGGAGCCCGCGCGGCACAAGCAGATGATAAAGAGAACCTAGCGCGGTGCGGGCGTAAGCGCTGAGAGCCAGCGGCATGGCAAGCCGCAGGAGCCTCCGCGTCATCCCGCGGAGAGGCACAAAGGATTTCCTGTATCGGCGGACGTCGAGAAGGTAGAGGACAAGCATAAGAAGCACGGAAAGAACCTCGCCCAGAAGATTCCCTACCGAGACCGCGGCGCAGGCGTATTCAAGGTTATCGGAGGGTATGAAGTTCAGCAGGAACATCACGGCGGCTATGCGGACAAGATTTTCAAACAGCTGGGCCGATGATGACTTCACTATCCGCTGCACGGCGGTAAAGTAGCCGCCCATAACCGCGGACACGGAAATGAGGGGGAGTGTCAGCGCGAGTATCCGCAGCGAAAGCACGGTTCTGCTGTCGCCGACCCATACGGCCCCTATCCTGTATGCGCCCGCGAACAGGAGAAATCCCGAAAAAAGCCCGAAGCTGAGCGCGTATACAAGGCAGCGCCTTACGGCTCCCCTTATGGCAGATTCGTTCTCCAGCCCAATCTCTTCTGATACGATGCGGCATACGGCGAAACGCACGCCGGAAACCGCGAGGGTGACCCCGAAGACATAGACGGACATGATGAGCTGGAAAAGCCCGATTCCGGCGGCTCCAATTTTGCCCGAAAGGTATATCTGAAAATAAAGCCCTATCCCGCGGATAAGAAGCGAGGTTACGGTGAGAAGAAAGGTGTTCATTATAAATTTCTTAGCTCGCATAGCTCGGCCTCCATATTCTTATAAGTAATTATAATGGGGCGGAAGGACATATATGACAGGCCCGAACGATAAAAATCCCCCGCGCATCCGCGGGGGATTACGTTATTTATTGCTGAACCGGCCTCCGGGCGAATATATTGTAGCAAAGCATGAATAAGGAGGGCTCAAAATGGGTCATAACGACTGCGTACTCAACATACCTTATCCGCCGGCCGAGGTGAAAGAAAAAAACCCGTATTACGCAAGGCTGCTGTTGAACAATTACGCCGGGCAGAACGGGGAGATGACCGCCATAACGCTTTATCTTTACCAGCATCTGATCACGGAAAAATGCTACGAGGAGCTTTCGGATTCGCTGGAGTGCATATCGATAGTCGAGATGAGGCACCTTGAAATGCTGGGGGAGCTTATATCAAAGCTCGGGGGCAACCCGCTGTTCAGGACGCAGAACCAGGGCCGCAGCATCTATTGGAGCGGAAAGTTCGTATCCGAGATACAGGATCCCAGGAGGTTTCTGATGAAGAACATCGAGGCGGAAAACATCGCGATAAGAGATTACAAGACGCGGGTGTGCCAGATAAACGACCCCCTGGTGCAAAATCTCCTCGAAAGAATCATTAAGGACGAGGAGCACCACATAACGATTTTCAGAAGATACCTCGATGAGTTTGAAAAGAGGGAGTGAAGGCCGAGTTCAGCTGAACGCGCCCTGATTGAGCTCGAAAAGCTCCTCTATCCTCTTTCTGAGAGCCTGATTTTCGGGGGAGGACAGCCCTGGGTCTCTCTCAAGCAGTTCCAGGGCGGCGTTTTGAGCCTCGGTCAGGACGCTCATGTCCGCCGAAAGGTCGGCTATCTTCATTTCCGGCAGGCCGTGCTGGCGGGAGCCGAAAAAGTCGCCGGGGCCTCGTATTTTCAGATCCTCCTCGGAAATTCTGAAGCCGTCGCCGGTTTTGCACATTATGCCGACCCGCGGGTTGGCGGGGCCGTCCTCACAGAACAGGATACAGTAGGATTTGTGGGCGCCTCGCCCGACGCGCCCCCTGAGCTGGTGCAGCTGGCTTAGCCCGAAACGCTCCGCGTTCTCGACGACCATCAGGGTGGCGTTAGGAACGTCGACGCCGACTTCGATGACCGTGGTGGTTATCAGGATATCGGTTTCGCCGCGCATAAAAGACGCCATAACCTCGTCCTTTTCCGAGGGCTTCATCTTTCCATGCAGCAGCGCGACGCGAAGATCCGGGAAAATCCTCGTTTTCATCTGCTCGTAATACTTTTCCGCGGCCTTCAGATTGAGCGTTTCGCTTTCCTCTATCATCGGACAGACGAAATATGCCTGACGCCCCTCGGAAACAAGCCTGCGGGTGAAGTTTATTATTCTGGTCCGGAATTTTTCGTCGACTCCGAAGGTTTCCACCGGCTGCCTGCCGGGCGGGAGCTCGTCTATCACGGAGATGTCGAGCTCGCCGTAAATAATGAGCGCAAGAGTGCGCGGTATCGGCGTCGCCGACATTACTATCATGTGGGGGTTTTCGCCCTTCTCGGTCAAAAGGCTCCTTTGGTTCACGCCGAAGCGGTGCTGCTCGTCCGTAATGACCAGCGCGAGATTCTTGAAGTCAACGCCCGCCGAAAGCAGCGCGTGCGTGCCTATAAGAATGTCTATCCCGCCCTCCGAGAGAGATTTTTTCACCTCGCGCTTCTGCTTCGCGCTCATGCCGCCTGTGAGAAGCGAAACTTTCATCCCGAGAGGAGAGAGTATTTTCTCGAGGGTTCCGAAGTGCTGCTGGGCGAGAAGCTCGGTCGGGGCCATAAAAGCGGTCTGAAAACCGGAGCAATAGACATAATATGCCGCTGCGGCGGCGCAGAGCGTCTTGCCCGAGCCGACGTCGCCCTGTATAAGCCTCCGCATCGGCTTTCCGGACAGCATGTCCGATATAATCTCTCCTATCACCCTGCGCTGGGCGCCTGTGGGCGCAAAGGGAAGCGAGGAGTAAAACTCCGAAATATCGGCTTTTTTTGGGACAAGTCCGTTTCTCTCGACTCTCCGGGACTTCAGAAAGCGCAGCGCGCAGGCGAGCACGAAAAGCTCCTCGAATACCAGCCTGCGCCTTGCGAGGCCGAGCGATTCGGGGTCCGCGGGGAAATGGATGTTGTGGTAGGCAAAATCAGCGTGAGCGAGCCTGTGTACGCTCCTGACCGAGGCCGGCAGGAACTCCGGGATTATTCCTTCTATCTCTTCAAGCCCCTGCCGCATTATTTTCGCAAAAAGATTTTGGCCGAGGCTTGCCGTCAGCCGGTAAACGGGCATTATCCGCCCCGTGAGCTCGTTTTTTCCCTCCGGCTCGAATACCGGGTTCGTCATTTCGGGTCTTCGGGGACTTCCGCCGATCTTGCCGTAAAAATCGTAATACCGGCCCGGCTTCAGCGAGTCCCTGACGTAAGGCTGATTGAAAAAAGTGATTTCCATCGCACCGCTGTCGTCGGAAACCCTGAGCTTCACAAGGTCAAGCCCTTTCCTGATGTGGCTGAGCCGCGGCTGCGACACGACCATCGCCCGTACGCAGGCGCTCTCATCGGGGACAAGACTTTCGATGCTGCGAAAAACGCTCCTGTCGTCATAGGCGCGCGGGAAATAGCAGATGAGATCGCGCAGGGAGGAAATGCCAAGCTTTTTCAGAAGCTTTGCCCTCTGCTCGCCTATGCCCTTTATATAACGCACTTCAGTTTCCAGAGCCGCCATCTCAATCACCGCCTTTTTATAGTTTACATTATTATCCTTGATAATGCAATCAGCGAAGACGCGCACATTTTTGTAAAAAAATGCTTTTTATAAAAAATTATAATTGTAAAAACTGATAAAAAGTATTAAAATTTAGACGGACGGTCTATTTTTATTTTATTATTATGGAGGAAGCTTGCATGATGACAGCAGAAAATCAGAAAAAGTTCGACGAGAAAACCAAGCGCATGCGCGACGCGTTGTCCCTCAAAGAGCCTGACAGAGTTCCTATCGAGATCACTGGCGGACAGTTCATGGTGAACTATGCAGGCTTCACTATGGCCGACGTCGTAACCGATACTTCCATGGAAAAAATCAAGTACGCGATCAAAAAGTACCTGACCGACTTCGATCCCGACGTCATGACGGACACGAGCCAGTATTATTTCGGCGAAGGACCCGGCTTCAAGCTGCAGGGCTCTATGAAGATGCTCGTATCCGGCGTGAACGAGGAGGTCGGGCCGGATTCCATCCAGCAGCACATCGAATACTGCACGCTCATGGACGACGAGTTCGACGAGTTTTTCAACAACCGTCTTGCCTGGCAGCTGAACAAGCAGCTTCCGCGCATGTTCAAAATCATGGAGCCCTTCAAGGACTTCAAGATCAGCCCGGGATTCCGCAACGTGTCCGAGCTCGCCGATATATTCGGACGGCCCGATTTCCGGGAGACCATGGAGATTTTCTGGAAGATGGCCGATTTCTATAAGGAATACAGGGCCAAATCCGCGGCGGTGAACAGGGAGATTATGGAGCTCGGCTATCCTTCATTCTCCGGCGGCGGCTCCGCCGTGCCGTTCGACAAATGGAGCGACGAATACCGGGGAACCATTCTCTCGCTTACGGATATTTACGACTATGAAGAAGAGGTCATGCGCTATTGCGAGGAGTATCAGGAGTACCAGCTCGACGTAATAAGGAAGATGAACCGGGACGGCAGTAAAAACGGCAAGTATGTTTCCTTCATGCTGCACAAGGGCGTGGACGGATTCATGAACGGCGAGCAGTACAGGAAGTTCTACTGGACTCACCTGAAGGAGCAGATGGAGGCTATATCAGAATGCGGAATGATCCCAGTATTGTTCTGCGAGGGCAAATACAACACCCGGCTTGACTTCCTGGCGGAAGCTCCCAAGGGCTCCTACATGTACTTCGAGACCGTTGACATGGCGCAGGCCAAGAAAAAGCTCGGCGGAAAAATCTGCATAGGCGGGAATTTCCCGACGGCGCTGCTCACATACGGCACAAAGGAAAAGGTCGTAGACGAGTGCAAGAGGATACTGGATATCTGCGCCCCGGGCGGCGGCTACATATTCAAGTGCTCCGCGGTTCTCGGAAGCTGCAAGACCGAAAACGTGGAGGCCATGTTCCAGACGGTAAAGGATTACGGCAAGTACAGATAAGAAACCGCAAATCCCGCCCGGGAATTTTCCCGGGCGGGATTTCAGACTGTCAAAAAAGCCCAAAGGGCTTTTTTGACAAGGGGATTGCATGACGGCCGCTCTGCCGCGCCCGTCATGAGAGGTGTCATTTCCGACGTACACGCCGCCGGAAATGACAGATTTGACTTTGTTTCCGCCATTCGCGGCGGAAATTCTGCGAAGCTTTTTTGCTGTAAACAAGTTCT
>JAJUGN010000013.1 GCA_029265975.1 Clostridiales bacterium | reverse complement strand
GGCCGCTCTGCCGCGCCCGTCATGAGAGGTGTCATTTCCGACGTACACGCCGCCGGAAATGACAGATTTGACTTTGTTTCCGCCATTCGCGGCGGAAATTCTGCGAAGCTTTTTTGCTGTAAACAAATTTTTCGACACGCTCAAACGGGGCGTTTCATAAGAAACGCCCCGTTTGCATTTTTTATATTTGCTTGATTCCTAACTATGTTTTCTCAGGCAGGCTAAGCGGCGTTTCAGGGAGATCGTATCTCCACATTTGACGACGGAACCCAGATGCCTTCCGTATTAACGGCAAAGGTATAATATTCGCCTGTTGAGCCGTCCGTCAAAAGCCGGATTGACGCGCCTCCCAAATTGTAGTCATTCGGCACACTTATACCGCTTGAGGCCTTTATGGCCGCTTCCGCGTTTGCCGTAAGCCTGATTTGCGAGGCCCCGGAGAACACGGCTTCTCCTCTAACCATAAGTCCTTGCCCGGCTGTGACGGTCACACTTGAGGCATTGACAGCAAATCTGCTGAGAATTCCTGCCGACCCGTCACAATTCATGCCCAAAACGCTGTTCTGGATTTCTATGCCGATCGCCCCCAGCATAAGTCCTCCGCCGTCCGAGTCAATCGAAACGCTGGAATTTACAAAGCGGCACATAAGCCCGCCTAAGCCCGTATCCTCGCTGAAAGCGTAAATTAAGCTCATATTGACGCCTTCTCCTCCCGCCGCGTTTATCGCCAAATCCAGGGCATCGAACGTCAGGCTGTTCGAAACGTAAATCGCCTTGCCCCCCGAGGTGGCTATATTCAGCGAATCTTCGTTTTTGTCCGTACCGGCAAATCTTGTGGGACGCTCTATGCGCATGACATTTGAAGCTTCATTTGACGACAATGTAATTTTGAAAGAGCAGTTCCCTTCAATATTTACGGTCAACTGGCTGCCGCTTTCACGAACGCATATGCTGTCAAAATATTTTTTGCTGACAGAGATGTTCAGATTATCGAAGGTAACGGAGCCTGCGGAGCCTTCAACAGCAATGTATACGTCGCTCCCTGTTCCGCTGAAGGTCAGCCCGGATCCCGTAATCGTAAGCACGGGAACCGCGGCCCCGTCATACGTTTCGACCATCTTATACGTATAGCCGGAAATGCTGCCCACGCTGATATCTTCGGTCACTTCTCCGTTTGTTACGGTAATTCCGCTCTCCGGCAGCGTCGTGCCTTTTGGTATGGATCGGTAGTTTGCAGTATATGTGCGGTTGCCGGTAACGGTATCCCCCGCATTCAGCGTCGGGAACCAGCCCGTGAACTCGTACCGGAAATATTCGTTCTCCGCTTTAACCGGATTATCCGGAGGAACGATTGCGTTGCCGTAATGGTAGCTCTGTGTTATTTCACTCGAGCCGCCCGCAAAGGAACCGCTTCCGGCGTCAAAGGTGATCGTATAATTGTTTTCGACCTGTCTGTACTTTGCGGAAATGGTCATATCCTGCGTAAATTTCTCCGGGAGAGCTTCCGACCATCCGTCAAACTCATAATGGTAATTTGCATTGCCCGCAGGAGGCGTGGGGCTGCTTATGCTTTCCGAAATATTAGTATTCTGTCCGTATTTGCCGGTGAAGGTTTTTGTGCTGGTGCCGTCGGAGAACTTTCCGGTTGCCGCGCTGACAGTAACGGTGTATATTCTCTCGGCGGACGTGTAAACCGCCGTATAGGTCATATCCTTCTTAACTGTTACTGTGTCGGCCAGGCCGTAATTATTCCCCTCCTGGTCCTTCCAGCCTGTCAGGGTATAGGTGTACTGGTTATCCGCAGCCTTCACGGGGGCGTACGAGGCCAGATTCAGGCGCGTACCGTAAGTAACCCGGAGGGAAACGCTTGTGCTTCCGCCGGGGAACGAGGCTCCCTCTCCGGCGTTGAATGCGGCGGTGAACTGCTGTCCGGAATCGTATACCCACACCGCGTTCCATGTCTGGATGCCCTGAATGTCTTGAGAATAGTCCACTTCCCAGCGACTGAATTTGTATAGCACGCCGTCCTTTTGCACCGGCTGGATCGTGAGCGCGTTGTTGGCGTTATGGAAGTCCTCCATATACTTGAGATAATCCGGATACGGAATCATGCCCGAGTCTGCTGCGGCGCTGCCGTCTGCAAATGCCCCCATATCTGTTTTGAATATAATACGCCGCTGCTTGAAATTGACAATAAGATTATAATAGGTACTCTGTGTAACCGGAGGCAGCCCGTCATAGGCGTAATCAGCCGCTCCGGTGTATAAGTGGCTCCAGCCCAGAATCGTACACCCCGGATAGCTCTTTTGGCGCTGCGGCAACGGGGTCTCGCCGTAATTGAATAAGAACGATTCGCTTAAATACATTATATCGAAATTCTGTCCGTAAGCGGTGTACTGCATCCTGGGATAGTAGAAGGTAATGTACTTCCGCTCGGTGTCGTACTCCGCCACATTGTGGAATAGCACGGGCATTGTCTTCTGATTCTCTTTGAATTTTTCATTGCACTTGTCCAAGGTCCCGGTAAATGTATAGACTGGCCGCGTTTTGTCGTAACCTGTGACGGTCAGATTATGCGTCCACGCGCTGTATATATCCAAGTTCGTCAGCGTCTCGCTGCTCTTTGTCGGGTAGCTGTAATTTACAAACTTGTAATCCCGTCTCATCCAATCCTTAAAAGTGCGCCCGGGGCCCGGCGACTGGTAGTTTGAAGGCAGGGGCGGCGTATCGCCGTTTTCGGCGGCATATACCTCATAGTGCCATTGCCCGTCGCGGAGGTATATATAGGAAATCAGCACCTGCTTCTTGTTTATATTCACCACATACATGGTGTCCTTCCAGATGGCTTCATTCCAATCGCCTACATAACCGGCTACTTCAGCTTCCTGATATCCGCTCAGACCTTCTATGGGGTTAAACCAGGCAGTCAAGTCCACGGCGCCCGGAACGGTACCGGCGGGCACGAGCTTTTTCGTCTCCACGACCTTATTGCCGTTCATATTGACCACATAGGTTGCCGTCACCGGGTTCAGGTTGACCGTTTTGGGGTCAACGCCGGGATCGATCCATATGAGCTTGATTTCATTATAGGTGTAGCCCTTTTCACGGCTGCTGAAGCAGAGGTTGTCTCCTCCGTAATAGACCTGCACCGAGGCGTCCAGCCTCTTTGTGCCTTTCGGGACACGGACGCCGCAATATGTTATCCCGAAGTACTGCGGCTGGACCTGAATATGATTCTTATCAAGCGAATCTATCATCCATGGGTTGGATATTTTGAAATAGAATTTGCTGAGCTTGGAATAGTCGCCCTTTACCACTTGACCGGTGGTGAGGTCGAGCATTTCGCAGTCCAGCAGGCCGCTCTCTCCGATATAGTAGTCGTTTTTGTTTATCAGCACGGTTTTGCCGGCATTTTTGAATCTGTACAGCACATACCTGTTGCCCAGGGTATAGAAAGGAAATTTCTTGTCCAGTACGGAAAACTCCGCCTTTACGCTGAACATCTCAGACTCGGCAAAGATTTTCAGCTCCAGATAGATGCCTACCTCCATGTAGACGCCGCCGTTCATGTTGATTTCCGGAGCCGCTCCCGCCTTTATCAGATGAAGCTGCAAAAAGCCGTACAGATCCATATAGGCGCCCGCTTCTCCCGTGAATCCGACTCTGCCGAGTGACTCAATGCCGTAGAAATTGACGCTTACGGTGAGCCTTACGCCGGCCTTGACTCCCAGATAGCCGGCGCAGTACAGGTCCAGGCTTTGCCTGCCGTCTCCATCAAGCCCGTACCTGTACGTTTCCAGGTCCTGGCTTGTGCCGCCCCTGATGCCTATGCGGCTGGCGGACATGATGGTGCTTTGCGCCGACAGCCCCACCGCAAGGTTCAGCCTGACGACGAAGTCGCCCTTCTCCTTAAACTGCAAAACGGGCGCCGGCATCTTCACATCCTGCGACTCCTCGAAAATATTGACTTCCACCAGGTCTATGTAGTCGCCCTTTGAACCCAAAACCTCCCTTATAACCTCCGGGACATCGGAATTGTCTTTCGTAAAGCCGTCGATAAGCTTCTGGATTTCGGCGGTGATATCCAGGAAATTCTCGTCTGCATCCACCGTCTTTACAAGGACGTTGAAACTCACGTCAGTCTGTGAATAAGCGTCAATCCAGGCATCGAAATAAATCCCCTGCTTTAGATCCAGTCCGGTCTTCGCTCCCGTCGAAAGAGTAATGAATTCCTTGAAAGTAAAGTCGGCCTTTACCTGAACTTTCTTGATTGTCGCGTTGTAGTTGAATTTTATTGTCAGCACGACCCATTTGTTGTTGACCGCGCCGGGAAAATTGGTGTTTCTGGCCGTGCCGATTGATGCTGTGACGGTCAATCCGGAAACCAGGGCCTTTGCGGTAATGGAGAGCTTATCGTTGTTTTCTGCGGGCGCGGCAAATTGCGATGAGGAACTGGACAGGCGCGTTGCCGAAGCGCTGCCCGAGTACCCGGCCAAAGTCATGGCAGACACCGTCTTGCTGTCGTTGAGCGCCACCGCAAGGAGCTTGGTGAACCGCATCGTGCCCTCGCTTGTTTTAATATCCTCCTCAAGCTTTCGGAGGTTTATTGATTTTGCAATGTTCTCCGGATCTACGCTCTGCTTCAAATAAACGTCGAGCTGCTTATAGACGTCGTCCACGCTGCCGGCTTTTGTAAACAGCATGACGCGCTGCGGGCTTGCCGAGTCTGTGTTTACAATGCTCAGAACATTGCGGATCTTCGAATTTACGTCGAGAATTCCGCGGCCGTTTGAATCAAGCTTGTCTGTCAGGCATATGGTTGTTCCGACCGTTATTCCTTTGTCGTCGGCCAAAACCTTCGGCAGACTGTATACTCCGCTGTCGATTACGTTTACCTGACTCCAGAGAAGGTAAACTATGCCGTCCTTGAATTGAACGTCATAGGTTTCGGGCTTTTTAATGCTGAAGGCAATTGTGCGGATTTCTTGTTTCTGATTGTTAAAGCTTAAGCTTTCTCCGTTCAGGGAAAGCTCGTATGTATCGCCGGGAGTGTAAGTGTAGGGCGCCTTGGGTGAAACGGCATAGACTTTTCCGCCCAGGCTCGCTACGGTAACGTCGGGTATTTCTTCTCCGTGAATTTTGTTCTTAATTGTTATGTACCTGCTCAGATTGCCGTTGCTGACCGGTTCCGGAGATAGGATTTCAAATGTAATGTCTTTTTCGCAGCCCTGCAGAAACTTGACTGAATCGACGTATTCCTTATAGTTATAGTCCCTGTCTGAATAAGCCGCATAAAGAGTCATGCTCTCTGTGATGGAGGCGTCGGAATAGAAGGGTTGCGTCAGACTGCTGTCGGTATACCAGCCCGTGAAGGTGCTGTCGTTCTTGAGCGGGATCGACACATCCGGGAGCCTGCCTCCCCTGGGCACGGAAACGGGAGCTATCGGCGTTCCGCCTCCGGTGTCAAAAGAGACTGTCAGCGGTTCGCCGAAGTCCGGGTCTGATTCCGAGCCGGCGTCAGGCTTTTTGTCGGCGGGGCCGTTGACAACATTATCCGAAAACCTGTGCAGCATCGTCGCAAGCTCTGCGCGTATCGCGCTTCCCTGCGGATCAAAAAGCATGCCGTTATCCCCGGGCTTGCCTTTGATGACACCGATCATGCTGCACCACATGACGCCTTCCAAAGCCCAATCCGAGATTTGGTCCTTGTCGGCAAATTCAGGGCCGCCCTTTATTTCGCCGACGGGTCCCTTTCCGACCAGCCTCGCATATCTCAGAAGAATCGCCGCCGCCTGTTCGCGTGTGACGTTATCGTCCGGCGCGAAACGGTTGCCGCCCACGCCGCCGGTTATGCCGTTCGCCGCCGCCCACGCTACCGCGCTTCCGTACCACGAGCCCTCCGGTACATCGGTGAAAGCGTTTGGCAGACCTGATGCGCTCGGTCTGCCTGCAAGACGGTACAGAACCGTGACCAGCATGGCCCGGGACATTGGCATACCGGGGCTGAACATCGATGATTCAGTTCCGGTGCCTGTCATCAGGCCGCTGGTGTAAACGAAGCCCACATCATCAAAGAACCAGTCGCCGGGCTTCACGTCCCCAAACGGGTTGTCAAACTCAGTGCCGCCGTTTGCATTGGCGGAAGACCGCCCGGCCGGATTGCCGGAGCTGCCGCCTTCAGTCGCGGCGAAGCGCTGTGCGGCTGCGGTTGAGCCGCTGTCCGCAAACACATTCAGCGGCAGCGCGGTTATTGCAAGAATGACGCAAAGCAACAGGCTAAAAACTCGTTTTTGTACCGTCTTCATATTCTCACGACTTCCTTGTACTTGACTGTGATAAAGCTATCATACTTTGTTTCCGTATCATTTTCTTCGCTGCTCATCTGATTTGGGGTTGCGCCGCATCGCTTCGCACATGCACACGCCGATAGGGTCGCAGGGTGTCTGCTCCCGGTAAAACCAGCCGCAGCCTCCGCAGTCGCTGGGCAGAGGCTCCCCGGGGATGACGGGCTTGCAATTTACGCAGCTCTCCTGCTCCGCCGTGGCAAAGGGACGGCCCTCGCCCGTATACTCCGGGTGTTCCTCAAAATCGGGGTAGGCCGGATGTCTCTCGTCTAGCTGCTCGTCGTACTCAAGGTATACGGGAAACTCCCGGCCGCCCGCCCGGTACACCTTGTAAGGTTCCTTTTGCTCAGGGCGCATTTTTTCACGCTCCTTTCCGGGACGGGGATAAAAAAACTATGATAGCTTTTCATCGCTATCATAGTGGAAAATACATTTTTTAGGGAGTGACTTTTCACCCTTAAAAAGTCACGTTTTTTACTCACATGATGTATTTTGCAAGCTCCTCCCGTCCTGATATGTACAGCTTTTCATAAATCTCCAGCATAATGTTCTTGAGCCTTCCCACGGAAATGCAGTGCTGCCTGGCGATTTCGGCATAAGAGACGCGCTGGGCCACAAGCAGGGCGATGTGATATTCCCTCAGTGTCAGCATAAGCGTGATGTTATCCTTCGTGAATTGATTATGAAAATCGATCCAGTTTTTCCAGGTGCGGTTCCATTGTCCTAGAACCGCCTCACGGAAGGCCGGGAACTCACGTTCCAGACACTGTTCCACCATGCCTCCCAGCGCGGTGACGACCTCCGCAAATGGCGTTATAAAGCCGTGTGGCAGGGCGAGGCGCATGGCTTCCAGAAGCCAGCTCCGGGCATCGTCGTCTTGTCCGAGACAATGGCAGGCGACGGCGCAAGTCACCCGAAGATAAATATCTGTCGTGGTGAATGCGTGAGGCTGCCCGGACAGTGTCAAAGCGGTCTGGGCCACGGCCAGCATGGCGTCATACTTATTCAAGCATTGAAAATACTTCGCGCGCAAATAAAGGGCATTCGGCTTCGCCTGTGGAGCGATGGCGCTGAGATCCCCTTTCTTCAGCCAATTAGGCGCCATGTTCGGTGCAATAATGCTCACGGCTGCAGTGGCAAGGGCCTGCTCCGCGAAAGCCGCCGCACCGCTGCCCTTGTAAACTTCCGCGCACTTTTTAAGATAGGTGTCTATCTCGGTGTATTTGGCGTAATCCCCAAGACTTATGGCGGCCGCAATCGTTATAGGGCAGGCGCGAAGCCGCGCGGCCTCGTCCCCCCGGGTTCTTTGGAAGCAGTCTATTACAGCTTGAAAATCTCCCCGCAGATAAGCGATTTCAGCCTCATATTGGAGCCTCATCCTTTCTTCGCTCACGGTGTCCAGGATTGCGTCCGGATTGTCGCAAGGCATCCCGCCGGCGGTGGCGGTCAGAAGTCTGGCAAGATCCTCCGAAAGCGGTGTTCCGGGAACCGATTGCCCGCGGCGTCGTTTATCGGCAGGCCGCCGGGCATGCTCCGGTATCAGCCACAGATTCCCCCTCTTGACCGCTCCCTCTATTTTGTCTTCCGCGCAATACAGGGTTACAATCCGGGTGCCCAGCCCCCATTTCTCCGCGGTCTCCTTTACGGTCAAATAAAGCATGCCGCCCACCCCATTCATTTAATAATTCTACAATCAGTATATTTCTTTTATCTGCATATTGCAAATAAAAGAAATTATTATACAAATCTAAGTGATCGGGCGCGGCAAGCGTTACTCCAAAACAGCGGAACATGCGCTTATCGTCCGACGCTGGCGCATCGGCGTACTCGGCGCTTTGCGGATGATTCAAGAAAAACAGCCGCCTAAAGTCAAAGGCGGGCAGCAAAGTCTGCTGCCCGCCTTACCTGAAATCAACGGTTCAGTTTGTGTCCCTGGGAAACGCGCCTAGCGCCCCTTTTATCCTTTATAATTCGCTGATGGCTTTTATGCTTTCGTTCTTGCCCATTATCACAAGCACGTCACAGGCCTCTATAACATAGTCCGGATCGACAACGGCGCTTAAATCCTTGCACTTGTTTTTTATGGTGATAATGTTTACGTTATACTTCCGCCTGATATCGAGGTCCGAAAGCGCGTGTCCGACCCATTCGGCCGGCGCCTTTATCTCCGAAATGCCGTAACCGTCCGAAATGTCTATGAACTCCAGCAGATTCTTCGAGCCGAGCTTGGCGGCCATCTTTATTCCCATTTCGTTTTCAGGTATGATAACCCTGTCCGCGCCAATTTTTTCAAGGATTTTTTTGTGCTGCTCGTCCCTCGCCTTGCAGATGAGCATTTTCACGCCGAGCTCCTTGAGTGCGAGAGTGATAAGAACGCTTTCCTCGATATTAGAGGCGGTGGTCAGAATAACGCAGTCGTAATTTCTAACCCCGAGCTCCTTAAGCGTGTTAATGTCGTTTGCGTTGGCGGCGACGACGTGCGTCACATAACGAGAAAAATTCTGAACCGCGTTCTCGTTATTGTCGATTACAAGAACCTCGTGCCCCATCTCGAACAGACTTTTTGCAAGGGTGCTTCCGAAGCGCCCGAGTCCTATAACAACAAAAGTCTTCATAATAACCTCCCATGCGCTCCGCGCAAGTCTCATTCTATCCTATCATTACGCTTTCAATCGGGTATATGATATCCGACGAACTTTCATTTTTGTATACGAGGGCTATGCTGACCGTCGTCACGCCGACTCGCCCCAAGAACATCGCGGCTATAAGTATCAGCCTTGAGGCGGGGCCGAGCATAGGCGTGATCCCCGTGGAAAGCCCGACTGTGGCGTAGGCGGAGGCTGTCTCGAAAAGGGTATGTAGAAACGGCAGCCCCTCGATGGCCGAAATAATTATCCCTCCGAAAATGTTGATCATCAGCGCGAAGGTAACCAGCGCGGAGGCGTTCACTATCTGATTCCGGTCTATTCTGCGGTTGAACACCACGACGTCGCGCTTGTTGAAAAGCACGGACAAAAAGGAAATGAACAAAACCCCGACTGTTACCGTTTTTACGCCGCCGGCGGTCGAGCCTCCGCCCGCGCCTATAAACATAAGGAATATAGTCAGCGCCTTTCCTCCGTCCGTCATGAGCCCCTGATCGATCGAGTTGAAGCCGGCGGTCCTAGGAGTCGCTGACTGGAAATAGGCGTTCATCAGCTTCTGCCAGAAGCCGAAATTCCCGAGGGTCCCCTTGTTCGAATTTTCCAGGAGCATGAAGCCGACAGTGCCTGAAACCAGCAGTATCGCGGTCACCAGCAGAGCTATCTTGGAATGCACCTGCAGTCTTTTGAGGCTGCGTTTGCTGTATACGTCCTCCCACACGAAGAAGCCGAGGCCGCCTACAATAAGCAGCGTCGAAAGCGTGAGCAGGATAACCGGCGAGTCCGCATAGACCATCGCACCGGAAACCCCGTTCCTCGTGCCTATGATATCAAAGCCCGCGTTGCAGAAAGCGGAGACCGAATGAAAGACGCCGCACCATATTCCTCTCCCAATGCCGTAGTCAGGTATAAACCGGGTCATCATTATAAGAGCCCCGGCCACTTCGAAAAGCATTGTTCCTATTAGGACGTGCTTAATCAGCCTCACTACGCCGTCAAGCTTGTAAAGGTTAAGGCTCTGCATCATAACCAGTCTTTCCCGGAGCCCTACACGGTGCTTTATCATAAAAAAGAAAATCGAGATTATGGTCATGAAGCCGAGTCCGCCGATTTGAATGAGAAGCAGAATAACGGCCTGGCCGAATCCGGTCCAGTAGGTGGCAGTTTCGACGACTACGAGACCCGTCACACAGGTCGCGGACGTAGCCGTAAAAAGAGCGGTGAGCCAATCCGTTCCCGTGTGCGAGGTTGTTGATATAGGCAGCATCAGCAGGAGCGTTCCCACAAATATTATTCCGAAAAAGCTCAGCGCAATGGTACGCATCGGCTTGCTTTTCTTCTTCTGCGCTTCAAAAAAAAGGCGAAGATGCTTGAGGATTATACCAATCCCCCCTTTACAAGGCAGATATTACACCTGCGATTTCAAAAATGCAATATAAAAAATAACAAAAAGCTCATATTTATATTATTCTTGTGAAGTATCTCAATTCATACGCTCTCATGGCGTTAAATATAGCCAATATTGCCACACCCACATCGCCGAAAACAGCCAGCCACATGGGCACAAAGCCGTAAAGGCCCAAAACCATCACGCAAATTTTGAAGCCCAGAGACAAAATTATGTTCTGAAGCACTATTTTTTTTGTTTCCTTCGCAATCTTTATGGCGGTCGATATCTTTGTCGGCTCGTCGTTCATTATGACGACGTCCGCAGCCTCTATGGCGGCGTCGGATCCTATGCCGCCCATGGAAATTCCGATGTCGGCAGAGGCAAGCACGGGCGTATCGTTTATTCCGTCACCGACGAAAGCCGTTTTTCTGCCCTGAGGCTGCTGCTTCATTATCTCGCCCAGCTTGTGCGCCTTGTCTGCGGGCAGGTATTCGGCATATACCTCCTTTATCCCCAGGCTGACCGCCGATTTCATCGCCGCCCTGTTGCGGTCGCCCGTCATCATGACAACTCTGTCAACCCCGAGCTGCCTCAGGGTATCCACCGCCCTCACGGCGTCCCGCTTAAGGTTGTCGTTCATCATTATGCGGCCCATGTATCTCCCGTCCGCTGCAACGTATATCGTGCTCTCTCCGCTGTCGCGGCTGCTGACTTCAACGCCCTCTCCGTTAAGGAAATCAGCGGTTCCCGCGATGACGCTGTAATCGCCTATCCTGGCCTTTACGCCCTTCCCGCTGAGTTCCTTGAAGTCTTTTATTCGTCTAGTGTCAATGCTCCCGCCGTATGCGGCTATAACCGACTTTGCTAGCGGATGGTTTGAGTAATACTCGGCGTAGGCGGTCAGCATCAGCAGCATGTCCCTATTCACTAAAGCGCTCTCCACGCTTGTGACCGAAAACCTGCCCGTAGTCAGAGTTCCCGTTTTGTCAAACACGACGGTGCTTACCCTTGACATGTCGTCCATCGCGGAGGAGCTTTTGAACAGGACGCCGCGTCTGGCGGCTCCGCCTATGCCGGCGAAATATGTAAGCGGCACGGAGATGACAAGCGCGCAGGGGCAGGAGACAACCAGAAACACCAGCACGCGGCGCAGGCTCACCGCAATCGGGCGCTTGAACAGCAGTACGAGCGCCACAAATGCTATCAGCGCCGCGGCCAGCACTACGGGAGTGTAAACCCTTGAAAACCTGCTTATAAACTTCTCCGGCTTGGCCTTTTTTGCGTTTGCGGACTGAACCATCTCCAGTATTCTCGAAACAGTTGATTTTTCAAGCGGCGCCGTCACGCGAACCCTTATCATTCCACCTATGTTTATGCAGCCCGACATGAGCTGGTCGCCGGAATTTACAGCCCTGGGCATGGATTCTCCGGTTATCGCCGAGGTGTCGAGAGTCGTCCTCCCGTCGAGGAGCTTTCCGTCGAGCGGTATTCTCTCTCCCGGACGGACAATGATTATGTCGCCCACGGCGACGGAGGCCGCCGGAACAGGTATCTCGCCCCCGTCCTTCAGAAGGATAGCTCTTTCCGGCTTAAGCTGCATAAGGCCCCTTATTGACTTTCTGGAATTTCCGAGCGCGCGCTCCTCAAGCAGCTCTCCGATGCGGAAAAGGATTATCACGGCGGCTCCCTCCGGGTACTCGCCGATTATAAAGGCGCATACGGCGGCTATCGTCATGAGCAGGTTCTCATCGAATATACGGCCTGAAAATATATTTTTCAGGGCTGAAAAGAGTATGTCGATCCCGACCGTCAGGAACGACAGCCCGAATATAGCGGCTTTGTAGAGCTTAGGCACGGGAATAAGAAGACCGGCCAGAAGCAGTATTATCGAAGCCCCTATGCGTATCAGCATGATATTGCTTATTTCCGCGTCGGCCTCAAGTTTCCCGCAGGAGCAGGCGGACGGATTGCCGCAGGCGCAGGAGCTTCCGTGCCCGTGACAATGCGTGTGGCAGTGTTCATGATCGGCGGAATTGTCATGCTCCGTGTCACGGTCACGGTCATGGTCATGCTCCGTATCACGGTCATGGTCATGTATTTCAACTCGCTTCTTTTTCAGCTCTTCCTTTTTCGGCATTATAATTCCTCCATGATGTGTTCAAAAGCGATATTAAAAAGCTTCTCTATATGTTCGTCGGCAAGGCTGTAGTATACCACCTTGCCTACGCGGCGGCTCTTTATGATATGCGACTCCCTAAGTATGCGCAGCTGATGGGAAATCGCGCTGCTTGTCATCTTCAGCAGGGCGGCTATGTCGCATACGCACATTTCCGAAAATCCGAGCGCGCAGATTATCCTGGTCCTCGTTTCATCCCCGAGTATCTTAAACAGTTCGGATACGCAGTATATAGGCCTCTCGGGCGGAAATTTGCTCTTCACCTCGAGTACCACGTCCTCGTGGATAACGCTGCATTCACAGTGGTCGTTTTCGCTTGACATTTTCACCATCTCCGGATAACATTTGAGCAATCGTTCAATCGTTTATAATATAAACTACTCGTTTTCTTTTGTCAACACATTCCTGGAGACCCGCCTAACAAAAAGCCGCTTTGACTTTTCACATTCTTATTGCTATAATTTAGGCAAAACCAAAGGGGGGCGGAAAATTGGATCTGATCATACAGAAAAACACCATAAAGCTCCTGAAGCAGATATCCGACCCCAGGAATCTCACCTCTCCTATCATTCCGTACAGGCCCCAGAAGCCGGCTTTCGTAGCACGCGCCGTCTCCCCTGCTTTTCCGAGGAGAGCTCCGGAGTCTGCTGGCGTGCGGTCGGAGCATATAATCGATTACCTAAACGAGCTTCAGAGCGACAGGTCCCTTGACATGCACAGCGTTATGATAATACGAAACGGCGCGGTGATATCCGAGACCTCCTTCGGCGCGTACAGAAGCGATGTGTGGCGCGCCACCTATTCGCTCTGCAAAAGCGTTACAGGTATTGCCATAGGAATGCTCATCGACGAGGGCCGCCTTTCCCTAGACACTCCGGTAACGAAAATTTTCGAGCGGAGGGGCTTTATCCTGTCTGCGCTTGTGCTTAAGGGGCTTACGGTCCGGCATCTTCTCACGATGTCCAGCGGGATTACTTTCAACGAGGCGGGCTCTGTCACCGAGGAGGACTGGATCAAGTGCTTCTTCGAGACCTCCCTGAAGTTTGATCCCGGCTCCGGCTTTTCCTATAACAGCATGAATTCCTATATGCTCTCCGCCATAGTGAGGCAGATAAGCGGGCAAAGCCTTGCGGAATACCTGCGCGAGCGTCTTTTTGAGCCGCTCGGCATAAAAAACTATTACTGGGAGACCTGCCCCCGGGGTATAGAAAAGGGCGGCTGGGGCATGTATCTTGCGCCAGAGGACGCCGCCAAAATCGGGCAGCTCTACCTCCAGGGCGGCGTTTGGAACGGGAAAAGAATAATATCGGAGGAATGGGTTCGTGAGTCCTCGCAAAACATAATGAAAACCCCCGAACGCTTCGGGGATTTCGACTACGGCTATCACGTTTGGGTCGGCAGGAATCAGCGCAAATTTTTATTCAACGGAATGTACGGGCAAAATGTACTCGGTTTTTTTGATACGAACCTTCTCGTCGTATCGAACGCGGGAAACAACGAAATGTTCCAGCAGAGCTCCTTCTTCCCGATCACCGAAAAGTACTTCGGGGCGGGCTTCTCGCCTCCTGAAAGTCTCCCGAGGAATTTTGCGGCCGAGAGAAGGCTGAGGAAGACAGAAGCCGAAATGGGAAAGCCCCGTCAGTCCTTTTTTATAAAATGCCTCGAAAGCGCGGGCGCTCTGCCCAGGCCCTGCCGCCTGTTAAACGGCAGGACCTATGTAATGGACGGAAAAATAAAAAGCGCTTCGCTCTTCCCTCTTTTCGCTCAAATAATTCAGAACAGCTACTCAAAGGGACTGAGAGCCGTTTCGTTTTCGATAGAAAACGGGATCTTCCATATAATCATAATGGAAAACGACGAAACCTACCGGATACCCGTCGGCTTCGGAGCCGCGAAACAAAGCGAAATCAGCATCCGGGGCGAGCCTTATCTGCTTGGCACGCTCGGGCGCTTCAATACGGACGACGACGGGAACACAGTGCTGCTCATCCGCTTTTCCTTCCTTGAAATCGCCAATTCAAGGACGATGAGGTTCACCTTCATAGGCGACGAGGTCAGCGTGGAGTTTTCGGAGCGTCCGGGCGTACAGCAGATAAAGATGTACATTTCCTGCGTCGAGACCATGGGCAGGCTGCTTCACTCCATTTTTTCCATCGTAGACCCGGATTTTCTGGATTTCAAGCTCGAGCGCATTTTTGAGCCCGTCATGACAGGCTCGCTGGACAAGGATAAGAATAACTGATTTGAATTCGGAGGCTGAAATGAATAGCGACGTCGTAATAATAGGCGCGGGTCCCGCGGGTATATTCACCGCAATCGAGATGCTCAGGAGGGGCAGCGGAAAGAAGATTCTCATTGTCGAAAAGGGTCAGGCTCTCGAAAGCCGGACATGCCCTAAATCGCGCGCCGGACGCTGCCTCTCATGCAGGCCCTACTGCCATATCACCACCGGCTTTTCCGGCGCCGGAGCCTTCTCAGACGGCAAGCTCTCCTTAAGCTCCGAGGTGGGAGGGGATCTCCCTTCCCTTATCGGCGACGAGCTGGCGCAGGAGACCATAAACTATACCGACGGCATATATCTGGAATTCGGGGCGGATACGCATATCGAAGGCCTGGGGCAGAGCGAGGAGGTCAAGGAAATAAGAAAGCGCGCCATACAGGCGGGACTTAAGCTCGTGGACTGCCCGATAAGGCACCTTGGGACGGAAAAGGCCCGCGGCATCTACCTGGCCATTGAAAAGCACCTTCTTAACAGCGGAGTCGAAATGCTTTTCGGACATGAATGCACCGACCTGCTGCTCAAGGACGGCCGCTGCTTAGGCGTCCGGTTAAGCTCCGGAAATAATTCCTTCGAGATACTCTCCGATAAAACCGTGGTCGCCACCGGCAGGCGCGGAGCCGACTGGTTCGAGAGGCTCTGCCAGGAGCACGGCATCGCCCATCAGCCCGGAACGGTCGACATAGGCGTCCGCGTCGAGGTGCGCAACGAAGTAATGGAGCGCATAAACGAGGTTCTCTACGAATCCAAGCTCATCGGATATCCGAAGCCCTTCAAAAACAAGGTTAGAACCTTTTGCCAGAACCCCGGCGGCTTTGTAAGCCAGGAGAATTATGACAACGACCTCGCGGTCGTAAACGGGCACTCCTATAAGGACCATAAATCAGGAAATACAAACATCGCCGTCTTGTGCTCCCACAATTTTTCCGAGCCGTTCAACCAGCCCATCGCCTACGCCCAGAAGATAGGCGAGCTTACGAACATGCTCGGAGCCGGACACATCCTTGTGCAGCGCTTTGGAGACATTTTAGACGGCAAACGGACCTGGCAGAAGGAGCTGGCGCAGTCCAACGTGAGGCCGACGCTTCCGGACGCAGTGGCGGGCGATATTACAGCCGCGATGCCGTACCGTTCGATGATAAACATCATAAACTTTATACAGGCGGTGGATCACGTCGTACCCGGCTTTGCCTCCACTGAAACGCTTCTTTATTCGCCCGAGCTCAAATTTTACTCTAACCGCGTAAAAATGGATTCCTCTTTCAATACCAATATTCACGGGCTTCACTGCCTGGGTGACTCCAGCGGCTGGACCAGGGGGCTGATGATGTCCTCCGCGATGGGCGTGCTGCTCGGAAGAGCGCTGGCATAGGCGCTTTGGCGGAGAAGTCCCTGTATTCTTTTTTCTCCGAAAATCAATGTTCCGCCGAAAACGGGCCGTCCCGAATACAATAAAAATCGTAAACTCCGGAGCTCGGCCATCAGGTCCGCTCCGGAGTTTTGCGCTCAAGCGGCACAATCGGAGAAAAAATGCCATATTATATACCGAGTAGCTTACTCAATCTAACAAGGAAATGATCTGTTCTATATGCATTCTTCAGGCAGATGCTTCTGCTCCGCTTCTGCGAGCATAGGCGTTTTCGTCAGCCTGATCGTAGGGGCGATAATCGGCGTTCTCTGCGCTTTCGGCGTCATAAGCGTCGGTGCCTCTACTCTTTGGGTAGTGCTTGCGCTCGCCTTTGTTCTGCTGTTTCTCGTATTGCTGGCTCTGCTGATAGCCGCGGTGACGGCGGATAGTCCCCTGGGCTCCTGCCTGCGCGGCTGCGCGGCGATTCTTCTGGCATCCATATTGGGAACGATAATCGTCGCCTTGGTCCTGAGTTTTATTTCCGCGTCGTCTGTGATCGCATTCTCGATAGCCGTTGCCGTCGAAGCTTTTTTCTTCACCCTCATGCTGATTGCGCTCGTCGCATTTATAAGCTGCATTCTTTGGACGCTCCGCGGATAAGCTCGGCACGACCCGTTATCCCCTGACTCCGGGGGAATAAGCGGAACCCTGCCATATCCGGAAACAAGGAGGACGGCCCGAAAGAGCCGTCCTCCGCAATTTTTAATTTTTGTTGTTAAAGATTTTGAATATGTCTCCGAACGGGTCGTCGTCCTGTTTGGGCTCCTCCTCGGCGGTCTGCGCCGCCGGTCCGCCGGTGTACATCCCGGTCTTTTTGACTTCCTTCTTCGCTGCGGCCGCCGCCGACTTGTCGTCGAATCCGGTCGCAATTACGGTCACGCGGATCTCGTCGTCCATCGTGTCGTCGAAGGCGGCGCCGAAAATAATGTTCGCCTCTGGGTGGGCCGCCGACTGCACAAGGTTCGCCGCAGTCTCGACCTCCTCGAGCCCTATGTCCATTGAGCCCGTTATGTTAACAAGCACGCCCTTGGCTCCGTCGATGGATGTCTCCATAAGCGGGCTGGAAACGGCGGCCTTCGCCGCCTCCTCCGCCTTGCCCTTGCCCGTCGCGTGCCCGACGCCCATATGGGCAAGGCCAGCGCTCTTCATTATGGTGGTAACGTCCGCAAAATCGAGGTTGATAAAGCCGGCGTTCTTGATAAGGTCGGAAATGCTCGATACGGCCTGGCGAAGCACATCGTCGGCTATCTCGAACGCGTTTGCGAAGGTGACCTTCTGGTCCGTCGCATGCTTCAGACGGTCGTTTGGTATTATAAGAAGGGAGTCCACCCTGGCCAAAAGCTCCTTTATTCCCGCCTCTGCCTGCTGCATCCTGCGCCGTCCCTCGAAGCTGAAGGGTTTTGTAACAACGCCAACCGTAAGTATTCCGCTCTCCCTGGCAATCTCCGCGACCACGGGAGCCGCTCCCGTTCCTGTTCCGCCGCCCATGCCCGCTGTAATGAAGACCATATCCGCGTCTTCGAAAGCTTTAGCTATATTGTTCCTGTTCTCTTCCGCGGATTTGCGTCCTATCTCGGGATCCGAACCGGCGCCCTGGCCATGAGTCAGCTTTTCGCCTATCTGTATCTTCTGGGTCGCGGCCGAAAGCGCGAGCGCCTGCTTGTCCGTATTTACAGCGATGTATTCGACGCCCTTGGTTCCGGAAACAACCATTCTGTTCACTACGTTGTTTCCGGCACCGCCGACTCCTACTACCTTTATGGTTACGACGTTATCCGGGCCGGTCTCGAGTGCAAAGGATGACATGTTCAACCCTCCTGATTATAATTACTCTGAATAAACAGATCGAAAATAGCAATATCTCTATGCATTTTATAACTATTTGTATCACAGGTCAATAGTATAATGTTTCATTTATTAAAACTTTTCCAAAATGCCGTCTTCTTTCGGCTTAATCCGCTATAAAATGCGCTTCCTTCTTCTGTGAAAGGTCTATTGTTCCGGTGGCGGTCGGCGTGATCCTTTTAGAGTCCAGCGCAGTCTGGAGAAGGTCCAGCTTTGCCTTGATATCCTCGCTGTTCCCCAGCTTCACGTTGAACCTGCCGAGATAGTAAAACTTTATGTCGCCCGGGTTTGCGAGGTCTATTTTTCTCACGTCCTTAAGCATACCCCGGCTTACAAACTCGCTCATAAGCTGAAAAAGCGCGTTCTGCTTCGTGCTGTCGCCGAGCTTAAGCTTTTGTCCCGCCTCCGGCTGCGCCGGCGAGGCTCCCGATATGGGTATCAGCCCCGACGCGCTTTCATCCTGCGTCTTTTCCAGGAGCTTGCAGGACTTGTCCATCAGCCACCTGGAGTCTCCGTCCTGAATATAAGCCACAGCCTCGGCGTCCTTTATGCTTATAACGATGATATTCGGAAGGTCCCTTTTCATCGTAACCGTTTCCGCATAAGGCAGATACTTGAAAATCCTGCTCGTCGCGTCGAACTTGTTTACAAAAAAGAGGTTGTCCCCCGTTTTGATGCCTGAAGCCTGTACGACCTGTTCGGGCGTGTATCTCGTGCTTCCCTCCACCTTGATAACAGATATCTTAAAAAAAACGGATACTCCGAGCAGCAGAGCGCCGCAGATGAAAAAGAACGTGATTATGCCGAAAAGAAACCCTCGTTTTCTTTTTCCGCGGCGGCGCGGCGGTCTGCGCTCATTTGCCATTTTGATTCCTCCTATGTGCTTACTCGGTTCTTGCGGCGTCCGCCCCAAGCTCCGAAAGGGCTTTCTCTAATTTTTCGTAGCCTCTGTCAATATGCTTGAGTCCCGATATCCGGCTCTCGCCCTCCGCTCCGAGCGCCGCAACAGCCAGAGCGGCTCCTCCTCTCAGGTCGGTGGCTTCGACAGAAGCCCCGTGCAGCGTTTTTCTGCCGCATATTACGGCCACCCTGCCCTCCGTCCTTATGTCGGCTCCCATGCGCCTGAGCTCACCGACATGACGGTAGCGGTTTTCAAAAATATTCTCCACAAATACGGTAGTCCCCTCAAATTTCAGGCTCGCCGCCATGAGCGGAGGCTGTGCGTCCGTCGGAAAACCCGGATAAGGGCAGGTCATTATCGGCCTGACCGCCTTGAGGTGTTTCCCGCAGGCTATTTTCAGCCTGTCGCCCGCCGTTTCTATATCGCAGCCCGCCTCTTTGAGGACGTCGATTACCGTGGCGAAATGCCTGGGCTCCACGTTGTTTATCTCCGCTCTTCCTCCGGCCGAAGCAACTGCCAGCGCGTATGTGGAGGCCACTATCCTGTCCGGGATTATTGTGTGCTCGACGATTTTCTTTTCCCCCGCGCCTTCAACGGTGATTATCGCGGTTCCGGCTCCGTGGATCCCGACCCCGAGCTTCTGAAGATAATTCTGCAGGTCCTCTATTTCAGGTTCTCTCGCGGCGTTTGCGATTACTGTTTTGCCCGGGCATCTGCTGGCCATGAGCATCGCGTTTTCAGTAGCGCCCACGCTCGCTATCGGCAGTTCGATCCTTCCTCCCTCAAGCTTTCTGACCTTGCAGATTATTTTGCCGCCTATTTCTTCTATGTCGGCGCCAAGCACGCGCAGCGCCATAAGGTGGAGATCGATAGGGCGCGGACCGAGCTCGCAGCCTCCCGGATATGTAAGAACGGCCTCCCCCGTCCGCGCCAGAATGGCGCCGAGAAAAACAACCGAGGAGCGCATTTCGCGCATGAGCGCATCCGGAATATCGGAATGATTCATGGCGGTGGAATCAATGTAAACCGTGTCGCCGCTCCTTTTCACCTTGCAGCCCAGATATGTGAGAATATTTATGGAAACGTCCACGTCGGTGAGGTCCGGGCAGTTATGTATCACGCTCTCGCCTTCCGCGAGGATAGATGCCGCCATAATGGGCAAAACGCTGTTTTTAGCGCCGTGTACCGCCACGCTTCCGCAGAGCTTTTTGCCTCCGTTTATCCGAAGTATCATTATCGCACCCCCGCACAAAAAGCCGACAGAACTCTGTCGGAGATTATGGTTCTTTACAGACCATACTATGCGGCTGCGCTTCATCTCGTTAACTACGTTTTTGCGCGAGTTCGAGAACTGTTTCGGCTATTTTGTCGGTGGCTCCAGGCGCGGACAGCCCCCGCATCGCTTCGGACATTTTTTTCATTCGTTCGCTGTCTTTCAATATTTCGTTTACCGTGTCGAAAAGCTGCTCCGCCGTGCATTCCGAATCCTTTATGAGCACGGCTCCTCCCTTGTCAGAAAGCACCCTCGCGTTTTTTTCCTGATGGTTGTTCGTCGCGTACGGATAAGGCACCAGTATGGCGGGCTTTCCAATAAGGGTAAGCTCGCTGAGCGTCGAGGCTCCGGAGCGGCAGATTATGAGGTCGGCGGCCGCCATAACTTTAGGCATGTCGAATATATAGGGTCTGATGTCGATGCCTTTTTCGGCCTCCCCCGAAACGCCGCGCTCGTCTAGCATTCTGCGCATCGACGCGAGCCCCTCATCCCCGTTCCCCGTCGCGTGGATATGGCGGAAAGCTCCCGCCTCATAGTTAAGCTTAATGAAATCCGCCATTATAGCGTTCATGCGCTTGGCGCCGAGAGACCCCCAGAAAGTGACGACAAGCGGCCCTGAAATACCGAGCGAGCGCTTTGCCTGCTCCTTTTCCCAGCACATGAAGCCGCTTCTCACCGGCGTTCCGGTAACGACCACCTTTTCTGGTCTTTTATAATGCTTCCGGCTTTCCTCAAAGCCGACCATTATGACATCGGCCTTGCTTTCGAGTCTTTTCGTCGTAAGCCCCGGCACCGCGTTGGATTCGTGTATCAGCGTCGGGACGCCCATTTTTTTCGCCATGCGTATAACGGGATAGCATACATAGCCCCCGGTTCCTATAACGACGTCCGGCCTGAAGCTTTCTATTATTTCCCTCGACTGCCGCGCTGCTACGCTCAGCTTATGCAAAGCCGCGATATTATGGGCTATCTCCTTAGGTGCGATGCTCCTGTGCAGACTGTAAACCGAAATCAGCTTAATTTCATAGCCTTCCCGCGGCACGAGATCCTCCTCCATGTTGCCTTCGGCGCCGACGAAGAGGAACTCGGATTCGGGCAGCAGATATTTGAGCCTTCCGGCTATGGCGACGGCAGGGTTAATGTGCCCGGCGGTTCCCCCGCAGGTAAAAAGAAATCTCATCTCATCCAGCCCTCTTTATAGGGATTTCCCTTGATATCCCCAGCACTATTCCCATTTCCGCAAGCTGGAGCATCAGCGCCGTGCCTCCGTAGCTGAAAAACGGCAGCGAAATGCCTGTGCAGGGTATGAGGTTTGTAACGACGGCGACGTTGAAGAAAACCTGGAGGAATAAAAGTGCGGTGAGGCCGGCCGCTACCATGGTCGAATAGCGGTCCTTAGCGTGCATCGCTATCCAGAAGCCCCTTATTATCAGCAGAGCGAAAAGAGTGAGTATAAGAATGGCGCCTATGTAGCCCAACTCTTCGCAGACTATCGAAAAAATATAGTCATTATGCTCCTCCGGCAGATACAGATACTTCTGGCGGCTCTGGCCCAGACCGACTCCGAGAAGCCCGCCCGAACCAATCGCGTAAAGCGACTGGATGATCTGAAAGCCTTTGCCGAGGGGATCGGAGAATGGGTCCTGCCATATTTTTATTCTGTCAATCGCATATCCGAATTTGGCGAGTATAAGCGCCCCGGCCGCACCGACAAAAACGCCGAGCATAACGAACCACTTTATGTCCGCTCCTCCGAGGAACATCATAATGGCGCCGAGCGCGATAATGATTATCGACGCGGATATGTGCGGCTCAAGCATCAGCAGACCGACAATAACGGCAAGGATGATTCCGAAGGGGAGAATTCCGTACCTGAAGGTCTTCATTTTATCCTTGCTCTTGCAGGCAAGCGAAGCAAAAGACAAAATCACGGCCAGCTTAGCCAGCTCCGAGGGCTGAAAAGTGGTGACCTTGAGGTCAATCCAGCGCGTGGCATCTCCCTTTGAGACGCCTATGAATGGCACGACGACAAGCAGCAGAATCGAGATTGCGAGCAGCGGAAATGAAAACCGGCTTATAAACTTCAAATCTATCTTTGATAATGCCAGCATCGCGACTACGCCGGCGCCGGAGAAAAACAGCTGCTTTACAAAGTACTTAGTCGGGTTGCCCGTTTCATAATACGCCCTCGCAAAGCTTGCGGAAAGAACCATGATAAGCCCTATGCCGAGTATTATCATCGTCAGCATGAGAAAAGGCATATCGATAGCGCCGGCGCGGAAGAATCTCCTTTCCCTGCCGCGTTCAAAAACGTCGCTTCCGAAAGCCGACAGCCTATCCGGCTCCGCGGCCTTGACGTTTGCGCTTCCGTACTGTGCCATTTTGTATTCCTCCCCTTACCCCCCGTAGCGGCCCAGCACCGCTATGTAGCTTATAGCCGCAAAAAGCAGCGATACGCCGGAAAACACAAAGAAAAGCTTTTTTTCGCTCCAGCCCGTCATCTCAAAGTGGTGATGGAGCGGCGCCATCTTAAAGAAGCGCTTGCCGTGAGTGAGCTTGAAATAAAACACCTGGATTATGTCCGATAGAGTTTCCACTACATATACGATGCCGACCGGTATCAGAATTAGCGGCATATCGAGAGCAAAGGCCAAAGCGCATATAGAGCCTCCGAGAAAAAGCGAGCCGGTATCGCCCATGAAAATCTTAGCCGGATTGTAGTTGAAGGCCAAAAAAGCGACAAGCCCGCCTGTCAGCGCGGCGGAAAACACTCCGACGGACGGCCTGCCCCAGCTTGCGGCCACCGCGGTGAAAAAAAGGGCGACAGGTATAGACACCCCCGTCACGAGGCCGTCCGCGCCGTCCGTAATGTTTACCGCGTTGACGGTGCCCACTATTACGAAGGATGCCAGCAGCATATATACTATCCCGTTCATCGGCAGCATTATCCCAGCGAAAGGAACATACAGTCTAGGCGTAAGATAACCGAAGTAACGGAGCAGTGAAACAAAGGCTATGGACACTATGAGCTGGAGAAGGAATTTCTGCGGAGCGGTCAGTCCGAGGTTCTGCTTCTTCTTGAGCTTCTCAAAATCGTCGAGGAAACCTATGGCGGAAAATACTATCGCGAACGCGAATATGAAAAGGTGCGCGCAGTCGCCCTTCATAGCGGCGGACATGCCCGTGACCAAAACCGAGACACCTATTCCGGCGACGAATATGAGGCCGCCCATTGTCGGAGTGCCCTCCTTGGACATGTGCCATACAGGGCCGTCCCTTCTTATGCTCTGCCCGGCTTTTATTTTTCGCAGATACGGGACGAGAATCAACCCAAAAAGAGCGCTCACGGCAGCCGACACGGCAAATGAAAACAATAAAGACATCGTTTGCTTTACTCCCTGTTATTCTTTTTCTTTTCCGCAAAATATTCGGCGATTACTTCGCGCTCGTCCTGATGTATTTTCTCGGTGCCAATGACCTGATAGTCCTCATGGCCTTTTCCGGCAAGTACTACAACATCGTCTGTCCTTGCATGCGAAAGAGCCCAGCGCACCGCCTCCGGCCTGTCTGAAATCCTCTTGTACGGGGTTTTGAAGCCCTTCATGCCCTCTATAACATCGTCTATTATAGACTCGGGATCTTCGCTTCGGGGATTATCCGAGCTGACGATTACATAATCTGCAAGTTCGGCGGCAATTCTGCCCATGATCGGCCGCTTTCCGGTGTCGCGTTCTCCCCCGCAGCCGAAGACGACCAGTATGCGGCCCTTGGCAAAGCCCTTCACGGTCTTCAGTATCTTCTCAAGCGCGTCCGGGGAGTGCGCGTAATCGATGATTACCGTGTAGTCCGCGTCAACCGGAACCACCTCGGCTCTTCCTTTTACCCCCTTGCACTCCTTGAGCGCGGCGGAAATATCCGGCAGCGAAAACCCTAAAACCTCGCAGCAGGCAATTGTGGCCAAAGCATTGTAGACCGAGAACATTCCGGGTATATGAAGCTCCATGCGCTGGATTTTTCCTATTGCCACCGCGCAGAAATCCACACGCGATTCTCTGAGCTTAATATCTTTCGCCACAAGATCCGCGCCGTCGTTTTTGGCAGAATAGGTGACGACAGGACACTTCGCATACTCCTTGAGGTACGGTCCCGCCGGGTCGTCAAGGTTTATTACCGCGTTTTTGGAGATATCGAAGAGTTTCGCCTTGGCGTCGCGGTAGTTCTCCATGGTAATATGGAAATCCAGGTGATCCTGAGTCAGGTTTGTGAACACTCCCGCTTCGAAGAGCACTCCCTCCACTCTGCCGGTGACAAGCGCATGGGAGGACACCTCCATAACTGCGTATCTGCAGCCCGAGTCCGCCATCTCGCGGAAAAGCTTATGCAGGTCGTAGGATTCGGGAGTGGTGCGCTCGGCCTCGTATACCTTGTCGCCCACGATGTTCTCGTTTGTGCCGATAAGCCCGCATTTTTTCCCCGTCACGGTCTCTATAACGCTTTTTATCAGGTGGGTTACCGTGGTCTTTCCGTTTGTCCCGGTAACCCCGATTATTATAAGCTCCTTTGCAGGATGACCGAAAAGGTTTGCGGAAATCTGAGCCAGCGCGAGGCGCGAGTCCTCGACCAGCACATAAGGCACCTCTGTTTCGGGCGGCTTCTGGCAGACAATTGCGGAGGCCCCGTTTTTAACGGCGCTTCCTATATACTTGTGCCCGTCCGTCACATATCCCTCCACGGCGACAAAAACCGTGCCGGGCTTTATAACCCTGGAGTCGTAAGCGATATCGTCTACTGTCATTTCAGGATCGGCCGTGCTTTCCAGAACGCTGACGCCTGCAAGCAAATCCTTTATTTTCATAAGTTCCCCCAATCGTAAGTAGCGCGGCGCGTACGCGCCTGAAGGTTTGCCAAATCAAAATGCCGATTGTTTGCCGAGAGTTTCTCAGCCCCTCGTTTCCATAACCGAGGTGTCGCTCTGGATAAGCGTGACCTCGACCACCGTACCGAGCGGCACCGAAGATCCGGAAGAAACAGACTGGCTCGAAACCACTATCGTAGACGATGACGACGCCGCGACGCCGCTGGTCCTCATGTACAGTCCGGCCGCCTCCAGCGCGCTTTTCGCCTGCGAATATGTTTTGCGGTAAAGATTCGGAACGGAGACCATGGACGACGGCTTCGCGTCGCCGGCGTATATTATCACCTGGGTGCCCTTGATAACCGTGATGTTTGCCGCAGGTATCTGGTCCGTCACGCTCGCTCCGCTTCCGACCACCCTGACGTCGAAGCCCCTGTCCTTAAGGTGCTTCGAGGCCTCGTCCACGCTCATGTTTTTCACATATGGAACCGTTGCGTTTATTGTTGCAAGTTCCTTCTCCGAGTATACCGGCTCCACGCCGATGTAGGGAAGAACGTCCGCGAATATTTTCCCCACGGCCGGAGCGGCCATTATTCCGCCGCTTATGTAAATTCCGGTCTTGGGATCGGGCGTGTCGAGGATGACAAGCACCGCGATCTGCGGGTCGTCGGCGGGCGCTATTCCCACGAAGGATACTATATAGTCGTTCGAGCCCTGGCCGATTTTCTCGGATGTTGCCGTCTTGCCGGCTATGCGGTATCCGGCTACATAGGCGTTTGCGCCTGTGCTCTCTCCTCCGTTGACGACCGTTTCCAGTATGGCGCAGACTCTTTTGGACGTTTCCTGGCTTATGACCTGCCGCTCCATTTTGGGCTCGTTTGCCTTTATGACGTTGCCGGCGGGATCAAGTATTTTCGAAACGACGTAGGGCTTCATCAGCTTGCCGCCGTTGGCTACGCTGCTGACCGCCGATATAAGCTGCAGGGGAGTTATGTTGAAGGTCTGTCCGAAGGACGCGGCGGCAAGCTGAGACAGGTTTTTCGGATTTTCAAATATCCCCCTGTCCCACCAGAGGCTCCGCCCTTCCCCGTAAAGGTCTATGCCGGATCTGTCGAAAAAGCCGAAGGCGTCCATATAATCGTAAAACTTCTTCGCGCCTATCTTAAGGCCTATGTTGACGAACGCCACGTTGCAGGAGTGCTGCACGGCCTCGGCAAGGGTCTGGTTTCCGTGACCCGCGGATTTCCAGCAGTGGACCGGCGTGTCGCGCCCCGGAACGCTTACGGTTCCGCCGCAGTAGAAGGTGCTTTTTTCATTTACAAGTCCTTCCTCGAGCGCGATTGCAAGCGTGAATATCTTGAACGTCGAGCCGGGCTCGTAGGTATCGCTTATCGGCCTGTTTCTCCATTGGCTGATCTGAGCCTCCGAAAGCGCCTTCAGGTAGTCGTCCCCGGTTTTACCGGCCAGCTTTTCCTTCGCTTTGGGGCTTATCTCCTGATAATTGTTGGGGTTATAGTTTTCAAGCGTCGCCATTCCGAGCACGGCGCCGGTCTTTACGTTCATTACTATGCCCATGCCGCCGTTAAGAATCGCATAGTCCTTTATAGCCTGCTCTATGTGCTTTTCAAGATAATATTGTATATTTGAATCTATGGTCAGCACCACGCTGTTTCCGTTTTTGGCGTCAACATAGTTCTCAAACTTCGTGAAAAGCATATCCGTCCCGTTCGAGGTAGCGGCACGGACGATTTTTCCGCTTGTGCCCTTCAGATAGTCGTTGTATCTTGACTCTATGCCTTCAAGCCCCGTGTTTTCCGTACCGACGAAACCGAGTACCTGCGAGGCCAGGCTCGAATAAGGATAATACCTTTTTGTGTCCGTTTCAAGGTGCACGCTTTTGATCTTGTTGTCGTTTTTGAATTTTCTCACCCTGTCCGCTACATCCTGCTCGATCTTCACGGCCACGGTTTTGTACCAGGAGCCGGTATCCTGCCATTTTTTCATAATATCGTCATAGCTGACGCCCAGGATTTCCGAGAGGTTTTTTGCTATGAACTCAGGGTTCTCCTTGTACATCTTCAGCTCGGCCGGGCTTATGTAAACGGTTTCGACGCTTGCGCTCATGGCGAGCACCTTCATGTTGGAATCGTAGATCGTGCCTCTCGACGCCGAAATGGTCGTCTGCCTCAGCTGCTGCTCTATCGCCTTCTGCTCGTAATATTCGTGGTCGCGAACCTGTACCTTGTACAGATGCGCAGCCATAACTATAAAAGCAAGTATGCCGCACACTACAAGCAAAAACAGTGTGCGGCGCAGTATCTGCGTATTGGCTTTTTGTTCCGCCTTCTTTTTCTCCGCTGCCATAACCGTCTCCCCGATGCTGAAGTGTCCTTACGGTATGATTATATTAACACGGTTATTTAAAATATTCCACTACGCGGGACAAAAAGGCAGTCACGTTTTTTACGATTCCGGCCTGCCTGCTGTCAGAAATTATCTCCGCCTTGTCCGGAGCCGCGCTTTTCACATAATAAATCTGGCTGTTTGTCACAGGAACCATTCCGAGCCTTCCGGTTGCGTATTCCTCCACCTTGCTGAGATCGAAGGTGCTTTCATATTTGATTTTCAGCCTTGCTTCGGTATTTTTGAGGTCCGTTATCTTCTTCTGCAGGCTTGAGGCTTCGGCGGATATCTTTGTAAGCTGCACATAGCCCATGAGCACCATAACAAGCATAACAGCGGCAGCCGCGAAACCGAGGACTCCGAACGGCGCGACCGCTGCTTTGCCTTTTGCGCGTGTCTTGGCTTTTGCCGCGTTCTTTGTGTTCTTCCGTTCGTCTATCCTGACTTTCCGCTTTGATTCACGCTCAGGCTTCGCCGCAGGCTCTTCCGGAATTTCTATTTCAGGCCGGAGAGCCCTGTTAAGGTCATAGGCAAGGCTGCCGTAGGTGGCTCTTGCGTACCTTATTCTATTTGCTTCGCTTTCGCGCATTTTTCCATTCCTCCGGATCATATTCTCTCCGCTATCCGCAGCTTCGCGCTGCGTGAACGCGGATTTTCTTCAAGCTCTTCCTTTGAAGCGGTGACTGGCTTTTTGGTGATGATTTTCAGCTTGGGAACGAACCCGCATACGCATACCGGAAAATCCTTTGGGCAGGTGCAGCCCTTTTCGCCCGACTGCATCGCGTTTTTCACCAGCCTGTCTTCCAGCGAGTGAAAGCTGATGACGACCAGCCTGCCGCCCTTTTTCAGCATGTCCGCGGCGTCCGAGAGCATTTCCGATATGGCGCCGAGCTCGTCGTTCACCGCTATCCGTATCGCCTGGAAACTTCTTTTCGCGGGGTGCTGCTTTTCTCTTAAAGCCTCGGGCGGCATTGAGGCTTTTATGATATCCACAAGCTCAAACGTGGTCGCAATCGGCTTTACGGCTCTCTTTTTCACTATATTGGCTGCGATCCTCTGCGCGTAGCGCTCCTCGCCGTATTCAAAAAGTATTTTTTTCAGCCGCTGCTCGTCCCACCTGTTCACGACGTCGTACGCGGTCAGCGGCGAGCTTTCGTCCATGCGCATATCGAGGGGGGCGTCCGCCATATACGAAAAGCCCCTTTTAGCGTCGTCAAGCTGAGGCGAGGATACTCCCAGATCAAAAAGCATTCCGTCAGCCGCTTCTACGCCAAGCTCCGCCAGTATCCGCTTTATATCCCTGAAGTTTCCGTGCACAAAGCTTATTTTGTCCGCATAGTCCTTCAGTCTTTCGCGGGACTCCTTTATCGCCGTCTCGTCGCGGTCCAGCGCTATCAGCCTTCCGGATACAAGCCTTTTTGCGATTTCATACGAATGCCCGCCCCGGCCCAGAGTCCCGTCGAGGTATATGCCGTCAGGCCTGACGTTCAGTCCCTCTATGCACTCATCCAGCAGCACCGGCTTGTGAAGTCTTCCCAAAGCGGCCTCCTCCGAAATGTATCTAGAATCCCAGTTCCTCTATCGCGGCTGCGATATTCTCCTTCGTAAGCTCTTCCTGCTCCTGAGCCGCCCACTTGGCGGAATCCCATATCTCCGCGTGATTGGACACTCCCACGATTGTCACATCTTTTTTGAGCCCCACATAGTCGCGCAGCTTCTGAGGCAGCAGTATCCTGCCCTGGCCGTCAAGCTCGCAGCAGGCGGCGTTGACAAAAAGCTGGCGCATCCTTCTGGACTGCGAGCTCGGCAGCGCGTCGAACTTTTCCTTAATCTTGTTCCAGTTCTCCATTGGATATGCGGAAAGACAGTCGTCAATAGAAATGGTGACATAGAAAACGCTGCCGAGCTTTTCACGAAGCTTGGACGGAATGAAGAGACGGCCCTTGGAATCAAGCGTGTGCTGATATTCGCCCGTCATGGCGCCGACCTCCATTTCCGTGGGATTTTACAACACTTTAACCCATTTTGCCCCACTTTGCTTTCATTATAAGTATATCGCAGAAAAAAATCAATAGTATTTTCATAATTTTTTTTAATAAAAACTGCCCAATTTCCGCTGTTTTTATGTATTTTTCGTAATTTTAGAACGCATGTTCCGATTTTGCGTCAGGAAATCAAAACGCCCGCCGGAAATCCCCGGCGGGCGGCAGCTTGTCGAAAAACTTGTTTACAGCAAAAAAGCTTCGCAGAATTTCCGCCACGAATGGCGGAAACAAAGTCAAATCTGTCATTTCCGGCGGCGTGTACGTCGGAAATGAAACCTCTCATGACGGGCGCGGCAGAGCGGCCGTCATTTAGCCCCCTTGTCAAAAAAGCCCTTTGGGCTTTTTTGACAGTCTGACGCCCGCCGGGAATCCCCGGCGTGCGCAACAGTATTCTGTTATTAATTTTACTGAGCGATAAGTCGCTTAAAACAGGCGTTGCTATAAAAATAAGAGTTGTTCACGCCGAGCGCCGCTCTTTTTGGGCTTTAAGCGCTTGTTAAATGCATATAAAATGCTGCAAAAATTGCATTGATTCATCTTTTTTCGCTTTTCCGGACTGCGGCTTTTATAAATCCGGAGAAAAGCGGATGCGCCCTGTTGGGCCTGCTTTTAAACTCGGGATGGAACTGCACCCCCACGAAAAAGTCGTTTTCAGGAATCTCAACCGTTTCCACTATGCGGCCGTCCGGCGAGGTGCCGCTGATATGGAGCCCCGCTTCAGTGAGCGCCTCCCTGTAATCGTTGTTGAACTCATACCTGTGCCGGTGGCGCTCCGAAATAAGAAGCCTGTTATAGCACTTTTCCATCATTGAGCCGCCGACTATCTTGCATGGATAGCTGCCGAGGCGCATCGTGCCTCCCTTGTTTATCTCGTCGTTCTGGTCAGGCATGAAATCGATAACCTTGTTCTTTGAGTACGGGTCGAACTCGTTGGAATTTGCGTCCTTCAGTCCGAGGACGTTTCTCGAATACTCTATGACGGCGATCTGCATCCCCAGGCATATGCCGAAGTATGGCACGTTGTTCTCGCGCGCGTATCTGGCGGCTATTATCTTTCCCTCTATTCCCCTGTTGCCGAAGCCGCCCGGTATCAGTATGCCGTCGCATTCGCCGAGTATCGGCTCCGCCGTGTCCTCAGTTATAGCCTCAGAGTCTATCCACTCGATGATGATCTTCGACTGATGCTCGTAGCCCGCGTGCTGAAGCGCTTCTGCAATCGAAAGATAGGCGTCGTGCAGCTTGACATACTTGCCCACTATCGCTATCCTGACTGTTTTGCTGCGGTTTTTGATGCGCTCGAGCATGGCCTCCCACTCCCTGAGGTCGGGAGCCTTAGCGTCTATGCCGAGCTCGCGGCACACTATATCCGAGAAATTATTCTTTTCAAGCATAATGGGAGCTTCGTACAGGACGGGAATCGTGATATTCTCTATAACGCAGTCCGGCTTCACGTTGCAAAAGAGCGAAATCTTCTGCCTGATGTCCTCGTCTATCGGCTCGTCGCTGCGCATGACGATTACGTCCGGGGTTATGCCCATCGAGCGCAGCTCCTTTACGGAGTGCTGAGTAGGCTTTGACTTGTGTTCGCCCGAGCTCTTTATGTAGGGCACCAAAGTCACATGTATGAAAAGACAGTTGGATTTCCCCACCTCGAGCGATACCTGGCGGATGGCTTCAAGAAACGGCTGGCTTTCTATGTCTCCCGTCGTGCCCCCGATTTCGGTGATTACCACGTCCGCGTTCGTTTTGTTGCCGACGCTGTATATGAAGTCCTTGATTTCGTTTGTTATATGGGGTATTACCTGAACCGTTTTGCCGAGAAACTCGCCGCGCCGCTCCTTGTTCAAAACGTTCCAGTAGACCTTGCCTGTTGTAAGGTTGGAGAATTGGTTGAGGTCCTCGTCTATAAACCGCTCGTAATGGCCAAGATCCAGATCGGTTTCGGCCCCGTCCTCCGTGACGAAAACCTCCCCGTGCTGATACGGGCTCATGGTTCCGGGGTCGACGTTTATATACGGGTCAAGCTTCTGAGCCGCGACCTTAAGACCTCTCGCCTTGAGAAGACGGCCGAGAGAAGCGGCCGTTATCCCCTTTCCAAGACCTGAAACAACTCCGCCCGTAACAAAAATATACTTGGTCATTTTTCCTTTCTCCTCATCTTAATCTTCGTACATCTTCAATATCTTTTCGGCGACTTGCAGCTTCGTCGTGCGCATATCCATCGCCTGCTTTTCTATATACCGGTGGGCGGCGGGCTCGCTCATGTTGAGGTATTCTATAAGCACGCACTTCGCCCTGCTGATTATTTTTAGCTCGTCGATCTTTGATCTCAGATTTTCGTTTTCCTTCTTCATGCCTCTCAGCCGCTCCTGCGTCGCATAGACCATAGCGAGAGTCTGATGGAATATGCCCGCGGAAAGAGGCTTTGCAACAGTAATGACACCGAAATTTTCAACACGGCTGCTTATTTCGTCGAATATCTGGCTTTTAACTATCAGTATTATGCCGGAAACCGAGTTTTCCGCCGCGTAAAGGGCAAGCTCGTGTCCAAACTCGTCGGTAAGCGGTGTGTTGATTATAACAGTGTCAAAATTTCCGTTTATGAGGCTTCTCCTGGCCTCTCCCGCGTTCCTTGCAATCGTGACGGAGCCGTATCTCGCGGGGTCAAGCAGCTTTACGATAAACTCCGCGCCTTTGTCGGAGCTCGAAACCACCATAACCTTGCGCGAAGCCTGACGCAAATCCATATACTCCGCCCCCTTTCATGATACGCCTTTCTATCTGTATTTAAACGCTTCAATCATTTTCGGAGGCAGAACGGCTCTAACGAACCCGCTCGCTTCGGCAATCGCGAAGGCCTCGGAAAGGCTGTCCGGAAGCTTCCTCAGCTTCGACAGCAGCTCCTCGGGCGCTTTATACATGTTTATTTCAAGAGCTTCCGGCGGCTTGAGCCCGCGCTTTATTCCGTCCATCCCCGCCTCTATGAGGAGAGCATATGCAATATATGGGTTGGCCATGCAGTCGGGGGATCGGAGCTCGAGCCTCGCATATTCGCCGGCGGCGGCAGGCACTCTTATAAGGTGGGACCGGTTTTCGGGCGCCCATGAGATGTATTTCGGCGCCTTGCAGACTCCGAGGCGCTCGTAGGACTCGGAAACAGGGTTCAAGAACGCCGTCATGGACTCGATATGCTCCAAAATCCCGGCAAGCAGGCCGTTTTTAAGCTCCTCGGTCATGGCTTCCTCGCCCGCTCTGCGGACGGACATGTTTATGTGCATGCCGCTGCCCGCCTGATCCCTGATGGGCTTTGGCGAAAAGCAGGCGTGCAGCCCGCTCAGCTCGGCTATCGTCCTCACGACCGATTTGTAGGTCGTAACATCGTCGGCGGACGAAAGCGCGTCCGAATACCTCATGTCTATCTCGTTCTGCCCCGGGCCTTCCTCATGGTGAGAGCTCTCAAACTGCACGCCCATCTGCTCAAGGTTCAGGCATATCTCGCGGCGGACGTTCTCTCCCTTGTCGGCGGGCGTAATATCAAGGTATCCGCCCCTGTCAAGAGTTTCCTTTGTCGGCTCGCCGTATTCGTCCGTTTTGAAAAGATAGAATTCGCACTCGGCGCTCATATGGAAGCCGAAGCCCTCGGCCTTTGCTTTTGCGACGGTCCTTTTGAGAAGCTGCCTTGCGTCAAGCTCGAAAGGGCTTCCGTCGGGCCTGCGGATATCGCAGTAAAACCTGATGACGCGGCCGTGCGCCGGCCGCCAGGGAAGCACGGCGAGCGTGGAGGGGTCCGGGAAAAGCAGAAGGTCTGATTTCTCCTCCATCCCGAAGCCTTTTATCGCAGAGGCGTCAAAGGAAATTCCCGTACCGAAAGCGCGGGAAAGCTCCAAAGGCGTTATCGACACGTTCTTCTGATTCCCGTAAACGTCGCAGAAGGCCAGACGTATAAACTTTACGTCGTTTTCGTTTACAAAGTCCAATACATCGTTCTCGGTACGGTACATTCGAGCCACTCGCTTTCGTATTGATAAGGCGTCGCAATCGCGCGGCGGTCACGTCGCTTTTTCGTCCGTTCGGGGCAAAAAACCTGGCCGCCCCGAAAAAACGCCATAATTAATATAGTAACCGCAAAGCGGTTACTATATTATACACCATTTCAATTGTAGCAGTAAAGCTGTTTATAAGGATTTTTCGAGTTCGGGACAAGGACAAAGAAATTTTTAGAAATCACCTTATCCTTTTCAACTCCGAATTTTTCACAGAAGGTGTCGATAAAGGGCATGATCCCGCTCAAATCCTCCTCACTCGCTTGCCGTGCAATAACCTGCGCCGGCAGGTCGTCCGGCAGCTTTTCGGTGCGGAGGAATATCTTGCCCCCATGCTGTCCGGTTCCGCAGAAATCCCCTACGGGTATGCCTTCCGAGTCGAGCCCCAGCACTATTATGTTGCCGCCGGCCTGGTATTCGCCGAGGAAGCTCCCGCAGTGGCCGCCTATGACAAGCGTCGGCACCTTGTCTATCGACGCCTTCATGTGGATGCCCGCGCGGTATCCCGCGTTTCCGCGCACATATATCGCGCCGCCTCGCATTGAATATCCTACCGTGTCCCCGGTGTTCCCGTATATCGTTATGGTCCCGTCGTTCATGGTGTTTCCGGTCGCGTCCTGCGCGTTCCCGTAGACCGTGATGTGGGCGCCGTCGAGATATGCCCCGAGGTCGTTCCCCGGCACACCCTCTATTATTATCTCGCCTTCCCGGGCTCCGCAGCCTACATAGCGCTCGCCCATATATTTAACTGCGTTTTTCATTGTTCTTCCCCCAGGCGCGATCTGCGCACATTTTTGGCGAACGCCATAAGCTGCGGGCGCTCCTTGATCATATCAAAATTGATCGAATCAAGAGGGGTCGCCTCCCTTATGAGAGCGGTGTAAATGCCGGCCCTCGCGACATCGCCTATCAGTATGAAGCCCTTCAGAACATTGTCCTTGAAATAAAGCGCCTTGTAATTTTCGCCGTCGCTCTTCACATAGCTTTCGCCCTCGTAAACGCCGGCCGTGATTATGTGCAGGCCGTAGAAGCCTATTGCGTTCATCGGTATCGCATGCTCAAAAGCGGCTTCTCCGCCCGCCATGTTGATTCCCGCCGTTAGGCCCTGCATATAGGCGTTCGGCAGTATCGCAAGTATCCTGACATCACCCAGAGCCGAATCGTAATACTCCGTGCAGTCGCCGCCAGAGTAAACGTCCTTGAGAGTGGTTTCGCATTTTTCATTCGTATATATGCCCTTGCCGACCTTCCCGCCGGCATCGGAAACGAGGCCCGTATTCGGACGGACTCCGACCGCCGTGACAAGCACGTCGAATTCCACAGTTTTTCCGCTCGCAAGCTTCGCGGAATCCTTTGTAAATTCCGCTGCGCTGTCGCTTAGTATGAACTTTACGCCGTACTTTTCAAGGTGGCGCTGGACAACAGCCGCCGCTTCGGGCGTAAGTATGCTCGGAAGTATCCTGTCGGCCATGTCCACGACCGTTATGGACTTCACCTTTCCGATAAGGCATTCCGCGCATTTGAGCCCTATAAGCCCCGCGCCCAGTATCATGACGTCGGTCTTCGGCCCGGTCATAGCCTTCAGGCTATGCGCATCGTCCAGCGTCATGAAAGACGTTCTGTTCTTAACCTTTTCCAGTCCTTCGACGGGCGGCACGAAGGGTCTCGAGCCCGAGGCCACCATGAGCTTGTCATAAGCTATTTCGCTGCCGTCGTCCAGCGTTACGGTCTTCTTGTCGGGCGATATCTTTGTCACGCTTTTTCCGAACATGGTCTCGCAGCCGTTTTCCTCGTAAAAGGCGTCCGGACGGTACTTCATCCTCTGCTCGTCCGTCTTGCCCATGAGCAGGTATGAGATCAGAGGCCTCGAATATGTATGGTGAAGCTCCGCAGAAATAATGAGGATCTTGCCCTCCCGGTCGACCTTTCTTATGCCCTCCACGCAGCCTATCGCCGCCGTGGAGTTGCCGATAATAACATACTTCATGGCGCTCACCTCTCCTCAAAGACTATCGCGGCGTTGGGACATCCCTTGACGCAGTTCGGCGTTCCGCCGATGTTGTCAACGCACAGCTCGCACTTCTGCACCACTCCCCGCGGAGACGGCAGTATAGCGCCGTATGGGCAGGCCAGAATGCAGGTATAGCAGCCGACGCATTTGTCCTGGTCCACCTTTATTACGCCGTCGCTTATGCTGAGGGAGCCGGAAATGCAGCTTTTCACGCAGAGCGGATCCCTGCAGTGGCGGCAGGAAACGGCAAAGCTGACGTCCTTATCCTCTTCTATCTGGATATTCGGGTAAATATCTTTGTCCTTGAGCGCCTTCACCATATCGTTTACGCCGGAATTCGCGAACGCGCAGTAATATTCACAGAGGTGGCAGCCGAGGCACCACTGCTCGTTTACATATACCCGTTTCATTATTATGACCATTCCTTTCGCAAAGCCCCGGATGATTTTTTCCGAGACCTATATCCGTTTTAAGGGATGACTGTACTTTCAGGCCGCTGACCCGATCAGCTCCATATCTCTCCTGCGTACTTGATTCCCAGAACCCGAAGCTCGGTTTCCGTAAGGCCTACCCCTCGAAGCATCAGGCGGTTGCCCCTCAGCGCCTCTATGGAGTTTATTCCCATTCCGCCCATCATTTCCTTTATTTCGTGGCTCCAGGCCGTTACGAGGTTTACAAGCCTCTGATAGCCTACGTTGGGGTTCAAGCGCTTTACAAGCTCCGGACGCTGAGTGGCTATTCCCCAGTTGCACTTGCCTGTGTGGCAGGAACGGCAGAGGTGGCAGCCGAGAGCTATGAGGGCGCCTGTCCCTATGTATACCGCATCCGCGCCGAGAGCGATCGCCTTTACTACGTCAGCGCTGCTTCTAACAGAGCCGCCGATGACCAGCGAGACATTATTACGTATCCCCTCGTCCCTGAGCCTCTGGTCCACGCTTGCGAGCGCAAGCTCGATGGGGATTCCCACAAAGTCGCGAAGTCTGGTCGGGGCAGAGCCCGTACCGCCGCGGAAGCCGTCGATGACCACGACGTCCGCGCCGCTTCTCGCTATTCCCGAGGCGATGGCGGCGACATTGTGGACGGCCGCTATCTTTACGAAAACAGGCTTTTTGTAGCCGGTCGCTTCCTTAAGGGAAAGCACGAGCTGCCTGAGGTCCTCGATAGAATATATGTCATGGTGAGGCGCGGGAGAAATCGCGTCCGTGCCCTCGGGTATCATTCTTGTCCTTGCGACCTCGGCCGTGATCTTCGCACCGGGCAGGTGTCCGCCGATTCCGGGCTTCGCTCCCTGTCCCATCTTGATCTCGATCGCCGCGCCCGCGTCGAGATAGCCCTTGTGCACGCCGAAACGTCCCGAGGCTACCTGGACGATGGTATTTTTGCCGTATTTGTAAAAGTCCTGATGCAGTCCGCCCTCGCCCGTGTTGTAAAGCGTGCCCAGCTTTGTGGCGGCGCGCGCAAGGCTCTCGTGGGCGTTGTAGCTTATTGAGCCGAACGACATGGCCGAGAACATAATCGGAACATTCAGCTCAAGCTGCGGAGACATCTCGGTTATTATCCTGCCGTTTTCGTCCCTGCGGATCTTTTCGGGCTTGCGTCCGAGGAAGGTCTTAATCTCCATCGGCTCGCGGAGCGGGTCGATGGAAGGGTTGGTGACCTGGGAAGCGTTTATGAGCATCCTGTCCCAGTATACCGGCAGCGGATTCGGGTTTCCCATCGATGTCGAGAGCATGCCCCCGCTCTCCGCCTGGCGATATACGTCGGTGATGAGGCTCTGAGTCCAGTTTGCGTTTTCCTTGAAGGTGTTGGTGGTCTTTTCGATTTTGAGCGCTCTCGTGGGGCACAGCGAAACGCAGCGCTGGCAGTCCACGCAGTTCATGCTGTCGGAAACCATGCACTTAAGCTCCAGATCGTAGCTGTGAACCTCGTTGGCGCACTGCCTTTCGCAGGCGCGGCAGGTTATGCAGCGGCTTGAGTCCCTTACAACCTCGTAGTCCGGGTAGATATAGTTTATCGGCATTTGTGTTCGCCTCCATTAAGCGTAAATATGACGGGCTCTCCGCCGCTCGGCGCCCAGACTCTGTCGAGGTCCGGCTCGATTATCCTTATGGCGCTTTCCTCGCTCGCGACGTAGGCCATATCGCCCTTTTCGCCCGCGACCATGGAGCGGAGCTTCAGCCTGTCGTTGAGGGCCATGATTCCGCCAGAAAATCCGAGAATTATGGAGAAGGGACCCGTTATCAGCAGTCCAGCGAACATATTGCGCAGGAAGGTGAGCTGCCTGCGCTCCTCCTCGCTCTTGCGGGCTATTACGGACCAGAAAGGCGCGGCGATCACGCTGGCGGTCTCCTCCATGGTAAGCCCCTGCCGGCGGACGAGATAATCTATTATGTATGTGATAACCTCGGTATCTGTCAGAAGGCTGCACTTGTAGCCGAACATTTCAATGAAGCGGCGGTTGGCGTCGTAAGAGGATATCTCGCCGTTGTGGACAACGGTATAGTCCAGAAGCGCGAAGGGATGCGCTCCGCCCCACCAGCCCGGGGTATTCGTGGGATAGCGGCCGTGCGCAGTCCATGAATATCCGGAGTATTCCTCAAGCCTGTAAAATTCGCCCACATCCTCAGGATAGCCGACAGCCTTGAAAACTCCGACGTCCTTTCCGCTGGAGAATATGTAGGCACCGGCAATGTATGTATTGACATGGGTTACGACGCGCGATACAAACTCCCTCTCGTCTATCTCGCGCTCTATGAGCCTAGCCTCTATTGGCTGGGCAAAATAACGCCATATCAGCGGCGCCTCGCATATATTCGGATGCTTTCTCGTCGGAATCTCCGACTGGAAGGCAATCAGGAAATTATTCCTCAAATAAGCTTCGCACTCTTCCTTGGCCTTTACATGATCATAAAAAATATGGAAGGCAAACTGATCCTTGAACTCGGGATATATCCCGTAGGCCGCAAAGCCTCCTCCAAGGCCGTTCGAACGCTCATGCATTATCCTTATGGACTTTATTATTTTATCACCCGGAATACGTCTGCCGCTTTTGGAAAATATGCCCGAAATCGCGCATCCGGACGGGTTCCTGAAGCCATTTGAGCCTTCTTTTAGCATTGACAACAACTCCTTCAAACGAAAAAGACGCCTAGACCGGGCAAAGCAGTCACAAGCCTCCCGGCATAAACCTTGCGTGAGATTATACTCCCGCTAATGAGCTTTTGTCAACCATTTCTGCAAGTATAAAAGCAGCTAAAATCATTAATTTAAAAAATTCGTGTTTATGTATCATTTTTAACTACAATATTGAAGATCAATTGGCAAGTTTGTCTTGAAAAATTGCAAAATTTACACTGCAAATCAAGGTCATTGACAAATTTCCTAATAAGGTTTATAATTCCGCCGTAGCAGCAATGGCGCTGGGCGTATGCTTCGGCGTCTTTTAGTAATGGAAAAATTTGGCACCAAGGACGTGTGAAATGAGTAAGATTATTATACCCGAGGGATACAAATCGACTTTGAACCTTTACGACACCCAGACAGCCATAGGGCTTCTCAAAAGAACATTTGAGGACAAGCTCCGCTCGGCGCTCAATCTCAAGCGCGTTTCCGCCCCGCTTTTTGTAACCGAGGGAACCGGCATCAACGACGATCTCAACGGCATCGAGCATCCTGTCAGCTTTGAAATCGCGGACGCCAAAACAACCGCGGTTGTCGTTTTTTCACTGGCAAAATGGAAGCGCTATGCGCTTTATCGTTACGGCTTCAAGCCCGGCGAGGGGCTGTACACGGATATGAACGCGATAAGGCGCGACGAGGAGCTGGACAATCTTCACTCGGTATACACCGACCAGTGGGACTGGGAAAAGGTCATAACCCCCGAAGACAGGACCCTCGAATACCTCAAGGATACTGTCCGCAAGGAGGTCGACGCGGTCTGCGAGACTCTCTCGGAGCTTAAAAAGGCTTTCCCGCAGATAAAGACCGAGCTTTCAGACAAGGTAAGCTTTGTGACTACTCAGGAGCTTGAGGATATGTACCCGGAGCTCAGCCCCAAGGAGCGCGAAAACGAGTATCTCAGAAAACACAAAACCGCCTTTATCATGCAGATAGGCGACATCCTGAGGTCGGGAATAAAACACGACGGAAGGGCGCCGGACTATGACGACTGGAAGCTAAACGGAGACATCGTCTTCTGGAACGACCTTTTGAACTGCGCTTTTGAAATATCTTCTATGGGCATCAGGGTCGACCCGAAAACCCTTGACGAACAGCTTTCCAAAGCCGGTGCGGACGAAAGGCGCGGAATGCTTTTCCACAGTCTGCTCCTCCAGGGCAAGCTTCCTCTTTCGATCGGCGGAGGCATAGGGCAGTCAAGACTCAGCATGCTGCTTCTCGGCAAGGCTCATATAGGCGAGGTCCAGACCTCGGTATGGGACAGGGATACCGTCGAAGCCTGCGAAAAAGCGGGAATTGTATTACTATAAAAACTGGAGGGCGTTTTTATGAAGGGAGTACCTGAAATCTTCGGCAGCATGGTCTTCAATGACGCGGTAATGAGGGAGAAGCTGCCAAAAGACACATATAAATCTCTGAAAAGCACTATCGAAAACGGCACGGAGCTTGATCCCGGCGTTGCGAACGTGGTGGCAAACGCCATGATGGACTGGGCCATCGAGAAGGGCGCCACGCATTACACTCACTGGTTCCAGCCTATGACCGGCATAACCGCGGAAAAGCACGACAGCTTCATATCGCCTCAAAGCGGCGGCCGCGTCATAATGGAGTTCTCCGGCAAGGAGCTTATCAAGGGCGAGCCGGACGCCTCGTCCTTCCCCTCCGGCGGACTCCGCGCAACTTTCGAGGCCAGGGGCTATACCGCCTGGGATCCGACCTCCTATGCCTTTGTAAAGGATAATACGCTTTATATACCGACCGCCTTCTGCTCATACAGCGGAGAGGTGCTTGACAAGAAAACCCCTCTCCTGCGCTCGATGGAAGTGATAAGCAAGGAGGCCGTCAGGATGCTGAGGCTTCTGGGCGACACCCAGACGACCAGGGTGACCTCCACTGTCGGCCCGGAGCAGGAATACTTTCTCATAGACAAGGCGCTTTTCAGAAGGCGCAAGGATCTTATGTTCACCGGAAGGACGCTTTTCGGAGCCAGGCCGCCCAAGGGCCAGGAGCTTGAGGACCATTACTTCGGAGCTATAAAACCCCGCGTAATGGAGTTTATGCAGGATCTTGACAACCAGCTTTGGGAGCTCGGGATACTTGCCAAGACCAAGCACAACGAGGTCGCCCCGGCTCAGCACGAGCTCGCGCCGATTTTCTCTACCACTAATGTCGCGACGGACCACAATCAGCTCACGATGGAGCTTATGAGAAGGGTCGCCGACAAGCACGGGCTTGCCTGCCTGCTGCACGAAAAGCCATTCGCCGGTGTGAACGGCAGCGGAAAGCACAACAACTGGTCGCTTGCGACTAACACGGGCAGAAACCTTTTTGAGCCGGGAAAAAACCCTCACGAAAACAAAATTTTCCTTGTCTTCCTATGCGCCGTAATTAAAGCCGTCGACGAACACCAGGACCTTCTCCGCGTTTCCGTCGCGAGCGCCGGCAACGACCACAGATTGGGGGCCAACGAGGCGCCGCCCGCCATCGTTTCCATATTCCTCGGCGACGAGCTTTGCGGCATTCTTGACTCTATCGAGGCCGGACAGCCTTACGAAAAAAGGTCCGCCTGCACAATGAGGACCGGCGTACAGGTGCTTCCCGATTTTATCAAGGACACTACGGACAGGAACCGCACCTCACCCTTCGCCTTTACCGGCAACAAGTTCGAGTTCCGTATGCTCGGCTCCTCCTTCTCCATCGCCGGCCCCAACATAATACTGAACACGATAGTGGCCGATGCGCTTTCCCAGTTCTCCGACAGGCTGGAGAAGGCTTCGGATTTTGACTCGGAGCTTTGTGCGCTCATGAGGGATTGCGTCGCGCAGCACAGGCGCATCATCTTCAACGGTAACAACTACGCCCCCGAATGGGTCGAGGAGGCCGAGCGCCGCGGGCTCCTGAATCTTAAATCCACCGTGGACGCCCTGCCGCATTTCAAGAGCGAGAAGAACATAAAGCTCTTCTCGAAGCACAGGATTTTCACAGAGACGGAGATAAACTCAAGATACGAGATACTTATGGAAAACTACTGCAAGGTGTTAAACATTGAGGCTCTCACAATGATCGATATGGCGAAAAAGGAAATAATACCCTCGGTCTTCGCTTACAGCAGGGAGCTTTCCGAAACCGTCGCCGCAAAGAAGTCCATAGGCGTCGACATAACCGATGACGCCGCCGCCGAGCTCGTCACCAATCTGACAAAGCTTGCAAACTGCCTCTCGAAGCGGATTTCCTCCGTCGAGGACGCCCTTGTGGCGGCAAACGGGATCGACGACCTTCTCGGAAGGGCAAGGTACTTCAGGGAGAACGTATTGCTTTGCATGAACGAAGCCCGAGCGGCGGCCGACGAGCTCGAAACGATGGTTTCCGGCAAATACTGGCCCTTCCCCACTTACAGCGAGCTTATGTTCTGCATATAAAAACACGCTAAAAGCCCCGGCTCGTTTTTTCGAGCCGGGGCTCAGCCTGTCGAAGAACTTGTTTACAGCAAAAAAGCTTCGCAGAATTTCCGCCACGAATGGCGGAAAAAAGTCAAATCTGTCATTTCCGGCGGCGTGTACGTCGGAAATGACACCTCTC
>JAJUGN010000041.1 GCA_029265975.1 Clostridiales bacterium | reverse complement strand
GCGTCATTTTGACGCGCCGCCTCAGATTGTCAAAAAACTTGTTTACAGCAAAAAAGCTTCGCAGAATTTACGCCACGAATGTCGGAAACAAAGTCAAATCTGTCATTTCCGGCGGCGTGTACGTCGGAAATGACACCCCTCATGACGGGCGCGGCAGAGCGGCCGTCATGCAACCCCCTTGTCAAAAAAAAGCCCAAAGGGCTTTTTTTGACAGCCTGAGGCGGCGCGTCATTTTGACGCGCCGCCTTCCGCCTTAATTGTACCGCGCTCCTATAACCGCGCCGTTTTTCCGAGAGGATGAAATGTTTCACAATACTTTCCCTTATGGGCGCCGGAAGCGGATATGCAAAGCAAAAATAAGCATCCGGGAGGCAAGCCTCCCGGATAAACTTACTGATTATTTCGCATACTCTATCGCGCGGGTCTCCCGGATGAGATTGACCTTGATCTGTCCGGGATATTCAAGGTCGCTTTCGATCTTGTTCGCGATCTCTCTTGCAAGCAGGACCATCTCGTCTTCGCCGATTTCCTCGGGCTTGACCATTATGCGGACCTCTCTGCCCGCCTGTATGGCGTAAGCTCCGGAGACTCCCTTAAACGAGCAGGTGAGCTCCTCGAGCTTTTCCAGCCTTTTGATGTAGTTCTCGATGTTCTCGCGCCTTGCGCCGGGCCTTGCCGCCGAGATGGTGTCCGCAGCCTGAACAATGCAGGCTATCACCGTCTGCGGCTCGACGTCGCCGTGGTGCGCGTGGATGGCGTGGACTACGATTTCGCTTTCATGATACTTCTTTGCGAGCTCGACTCCGATGGTGACGTGGGAGCCCTCCACCTCATGGTCAATCGATTTTCCTATGTCGTGCAGCAGTCCCGCACGTTTTGCAAGGGTTATGTCGACTCCAAGCTCTGCGGCGAGCAGTCCGGAGATATGCGCCACCTCCATCGAATGGTTCAGCACATTCTGTCCGTAGCTTGTGCGGTATTTCTGGCGTCCCAGTATCTTTATCAGGTCGGGATGCAGGCCGTGCACGCCGGTCTCGAAGGTTGCGCGCTCGCCCTCCGACTTTATCGTGGCCTCTACTTCCTTTTTGGCCTTCTCGACCATTTCCTCTATACGCGCGGGGTGTATCCTTCCGTCGATTATGAGCTTCTCAAGGGCTATCCTCGCTATCTCACGCCGCACGGGATCAAAGCTTGAAAGAGTTATCGCCTCCGGGGTGTCGTCAATTATAAGGTCGACTCCGGTAAGCGTTTCTATCGCGCGTATATTTCTGCCTTCCCGCCCTATTACTCGGCCTTTCATCTCATCGTTTGGCAGGGGTACCACTGAGACTGCGGCTTCCGCGATATGGTCCGCGGCGCAGCGCTGTATCGCGAGCGATATATATTCTCTCGCCTTCTGATCGGCTTCTTCCTTAAATCTGGCCTCGATTTCCTTTATTTTCAAAGCTGCTTCGTGCGTGACTTCCGCTTCGAGGTTTTTTATCAGGTATTCCTTCGCCTCCTCGGCGGTAAGTCCCGATATTTTTTCCAGCATCTCCAGCTGGCTTCTCTTTATAAGGCTTACCTCATCCTTGAGAGTTTCAATCTCTGCGAGCTTGATATTCAGAAGCTCGTTTTTCTTCTCTATGGAATCGGTCTTTCGATCCAGATTTTCTTCTTTCTGCTGCAGGCGGCGCTCCTGTTTCTGAAGCTCGGCGCGCCTTTCCTTTACCTCCCGTTCGTACTCGGTACGGTTTCTGTGTATTTCCTCTTTTGCCTCTAACAGAGCTTCTCGCTTCTTGCTCTCTGCGCTCTTGATCGATTCATTTATAATTCTCTTTGCTTCTTCTTCAGCGCTTGAAATTTCACGTTCCGAAACTCTCTTTCGATAAAACACGCCAAACGCAAAGGCTATTACAAAAACCGCCGCAAGGGCGATGACTCCGATAATCAACTGTTGAAAAGGCATAGCAGATATACACACCTCCATTCTTTAGAAATTTTGGTGATATTAAATGCTCAGCTCTAAATTTTGTCGGTCCGCAGGGCCGCGGAGCCGTAAAATACTTGATCGGGACCCCTATTCCCAAAAATATTCTTTTTTTATTCTACATTACTTTTGTGCTATATGTCAATAGAAATCATACAAATTTAGTAATATAATGATAAAATGCTGAAACCGCCAGGCCGGATTATGCCACCCCGCCAATTTTTCCCTCCGCGCGCACGGTTCACAGCCGCCGCTTAAAAAACATGGCTGGGTTGTGCGAAACAAGCTGTTGACAAGCCGCGATTATTGCTGTACAATTTCCCGTGTGCAAAAAGCATAAAATGCAAAGCTCCGCAAATTACGTTATGTAAATCTTTTTCCAGGCGTTTTGCTTTATAAAAATCAATATGTCTCCGTAGCTCAGCAGGATAGAGCGGTCGCCTCCTAAGCGACAGGTCGTGCGTTCGAATCGCGCCGGGGATGCCATAAAAAAATTACCGAAAATCACGATTTTCGGTAATTTTTTTATGTTGTTCTTACTCGGCATTTTCCGGCATAACCGTGTGCGCTTCCGTCTCTGACGCTTTTCCGTGCCTGCCCTCCGCTTGCGCGCCCCGAAATCCGCGCGTCAGTTTTTCTTCGCGGGCACCTTGTAGAAGCAAGTCACCTTATGATTCGGGAAACCCCAGTGGGGCAATCTGATTGGTGCCGGTGCTTTCAGGCAGCAAATCCTTAAAGAGATAATCCCCGCCTGTCCCTCTGCCTCACTTGCCGCTCGGCCCTCGCCTTAGCAGGTTTGCGTGGCGTTTACGGGAACGCTTTATTGACTTTTCCGCAGCTTTTCAAGCTCTGCTTCCCCGCTTTTATCGATCGCTTCGAGGCGGGCCTTAAGCCGCGCCGCGCGGTCGGCCGCTCTCTTCCTTACTATTCCGTAATCCAGTCCCGACGCCGCCGCGGTCTCATGGAAGCCTTGCGCATTAAGCGCCGATTCTGCCGCGGCGGCGTTTTTCTTCTCGTTCAGGACACTCCGGTATTTTTCGAGCATTTCCCTTTTGCGCTGCTGCTCCAGAGCGTACTCAAGCCCGCGCCTGTACCTTTGCTCGGTATCCGAGCTTGAGGTCCCGGATGCACGAGGAGCGCCGGCGCCGTTTCCGGCGGCTTCATTTCCCTCCTCATAATAGTTGTGCGTTTCCTGATAATTCAGACCCTCGCCTCTGATTTTGGCGTTTCGCAGTCTTTCGGCTTCCGCCGCGGTCCTAAAATCATTTTTCTCCACGCTTCTGTTGATTATCGCCTGATAATCCGTATCTGCGTCATAGGCGATGGTTTTAAGTGGTTCCAGCCTGATTTTTGCCATTGTGCCATCCCTCCAAACCGGCGGGCGCCCCATCTCTTCTTTTCAGTCCGAGGGGTGCCCGCACTGTCTTTTTCCCTGTTCAGGGCCTATGGCCCTCATTTGTTCTCGGTTTTTTCGTCGGCGGGGTCTTTTCCGCCCGAATCGGACTTTGGCGAAGCTTCGACGATGCTCTGAACGCCCTTCAAAGCTTCCTTGAACTTGTCATATCCGAACATTGCGGCGTAGGAGACCATGATCCCGCCGACGATCGCTCCGAACACCGAGTACCACGCCGCAGGAACAGCGTAAATCTGGCAGTATGCTAGGAAAGCCGCGAGCGTCAGCACCTCTGAGACTATAAACGCCAGAATATTTGTCGGTATTTTCTCCCATGTGAGCTTTTTCAGCACTTCCACCACAATGTTTACCGCCGCGACCAGTACGCCGACTGCGGCTATTACAGCCGAAATCTGCGATATGCTTATCATCATTTTCGTTTCCTCCGGAAAATCATTTTATGCCATTCGGGGAAGAGCTTCCCGCGTCCGGCGAGCTGTTCTTCCCCCGCTCAAGATAGGCGGGAATCTTTATTTTGTTTTCCGCCTTCGCCTTGTCGCTGTAAAAGGCCTTGCTTACCCCGTAAGCCGCCCAGGACGGTGCGACCATCGCCGTTATCCACGGGAGCGAGCCCGTAAACTGATTTTTGACGCTGAGATATGCAAGCGCAAAGCCGGCTATCGAAACCGCCGTAACGACAACGAGCTCCCAGGCCAGAATCAGCTTTGAAAACTCCTTTTTATTCATCCGTTTCATCCCAGGGCCCTCTTGAGGATGACCGCGAGCATTTCGCGCGTTACCGGCTCGCGCCAGCGCATGTCGCCGTTTTCATCGCCCCTGAATATGCCGTTTTCAACCGCCCAGCTGCAGGCTTCTTTAGCCCAATCGCTGGGGATATTTCCGTTTGGATCAAAAGTATCACCGGACAAGTTTTCCACCTCCGAACAATAATTCCACATTCCTTCAAGGCTCTTCGCCTCGTTAAAATCCACCTCTATCCCCGCGGCGTTCTCGCCGTTTGAATACTGGTATACGTTCATATGCTCCGAAACGAGCCCCTTAGACCACGCATATGTCTGCCAGTAGCCCTTGCATAACCCGCGCCTCGCCAGCTCCTCCACAACGTAATACGAGCCGTATACGCCGATTTCGAAAGGCCGTATTTCTTCTCTCGCGGCTCTGAAATAGCTCTCAAGCGCGTCCATGTCGTCAGCCCCCGCGTCAAAGTCCACCGCAAAGTAAATTGTCGCGCATCTGGGCGTCCCGAGCTCCAGCGCCACCTTTAGCGCGGCGGCTCCGTCCTCCCTGCCCCCGGATTCTCCTTCAAGCGCGCGCTCGGCATAGGTTTCGAAAACACTGAGTATCTTGAGACCCGCGTTTGTAATCGCTTCGGCCTCGTCGCGGGTAAGCCGCTTTTCGTATCCCTCCGGCACATGGTAGCGGCAGGCGAAGCAAAAGCCCTCTCGGGCGAGCGCCTCCGCCGTATCTTTTGTGATTTTTGAAGCGCAGTCCACGCCTTTCATAATCACACTCCTCTACTAGTAAGATATGCAACCGCCGCCGCAACAAGTGCGGACAGCATGGCGCCGGCTATGCGCTCCAGCCACAGCCCGGGCTTTTTTTCAAGCGTGCATATGCGTTCGCCGTGGTCGTCAAGCTGCTTCGCCTGATTTTTGAGTATTTCGGTAAGCTGCCCCGAAAGCTTCAGGAAATCTTCCTGCATCCGCTCCAGGGAAACGAGCCGCTCGTTATCCCTCTTGAAGCGCTCGTCCATTATCTGCATGTCCTTCTCATGCACCCTGAGAAAATCGCTTTCCATTTCCCCTCCTACGAGCCGTAGCCCTCCCCTGTGATTTCTGTGTACTGCGCGGCGCTGATGACTCCCTTCCTCACCGCAAGAGCCACCATCTGCTTGCTCCATAGTCCTTTTTCATAGTTCCACTTTATTCTTGCAAACGTCATATCCCGGCGTCCTCCATACTCAGCAGATTTTGGAACTCGAGCGCGGCGGCTATCCTGTCAGCCGCGGACGGCTCGTAGACCGGCGGCGTGTTCAGCACAAGCTCTATTGCCGCTATCGCCTCGCTTTCCGGGAGCGATGACGCTATCCCGTACATGGAGCGCATGGCCGAAAGGTTTTGCAGGGCGAACATGACTTCTCCGCTTTCGTCAGTTTCCACGATGTGCGTGAAAGACCCGACCGCCGGATACTGCGCCGCTACCGTCTCCGGCGCCGCTAGCGCGCCGTTCGGGAACATGTATGTCTTTGTGCCTGTGTATTTTTCAAGATGTTTTGCCATTCTGTATTACCTCCCAGTTATGAAGAATATGAGTAAACGTCAACGCGGTCCGAAAATCCCGAAGACCCGTAACCTCCCGCAAGCAGTGCGTAACGTCCGCCCGCCGTAGCCGCCGCCATCAGCTTTCTTGCCGCCGGCAATGACGCGGCGGCAGTCCGAACCAGGGAAGCGCTGTAAAACTCCGCGGCCGCAGAGACATAGGGAGGAAAATAGGTTGCTCCTCCCGCAAACAGGGCGAAATCGCCGGCAGATACGCCCGCAGGCGCTCTTGCGGAGCTCAGAGGCGTGAGCGCTATCCTGACAAGGCTGCTGCTGTAAGCTTCCGCATCGGCTTTCGCGGCGTCATAATAATCTTCGCCGTTGTTATCTTTATAGGCACCGCCCGCAAAAACGGCGTAGTCCCCCACCGCAGCGGTTCCCATGTCATATCTGCCTGCGCTTAAAGATGTCGGAGTGGTTCGCGCTAAGCAGGTATCATAAGCATCCACCGTCGCCCAGACGCCATAGCAATTGCCTCCGTTATAGCCTCCGGCGAACAGCACATAGTTCTTGTTTCCCGTACTTACCGCTGAAGGATTTCTGGACTGGCTCAACGCAGTCGGCGTAGCTCTTACCAACGAGGAATTGTACGCGTCCACGGCCGAATATCCGCTGTCGCTGCCCATGCCTCCGCCGCCGAAAACTGCGTAAGCGGCGTTGCTAGCCCCGGCGGGGTTCGTTCGCGCCTGGCTCAGTCCGGCCGGCGTAGTCCTGGTCAGGTTTGCGTCAAAAGCGTCTACCGCGGCCTGTAAGCCTCCGCCGCCCGCAAACAGGGCATAGCCTCCAATAGACGCAGCCCCCATATAAGCCCTTGCCTGAGAAAGGCAAGTCGTTATGCGGCTTAGGCTTCCGTTATAAGCATCCACCAGCGACTGGTAATTGCCGTTGCAGCCCCCCGCGAACAGGGCGTAATTTCCCGCGGAAGCTCCGGCCAGATAGGCTCTTGAAGCGCAGAGAGACGTCGCCGTCCCGACGTACTCCAGGATAGGGTCGCTGCTGAAGATCAGCTTCGCTGTGCCGCCCGCGCCGATATAAATTTTCCTGACTTTTTTTGCGGCGCCGCCCACACCCAGATAGACCTTTTTGATCTTTTTTGCGGCGCCGCCCACACCTATGTATATCCCTTTCGCCATATGCCGCCTCAGTTTTCATATACGAAAAGCAGGTTTCCTGCGGCTAAGCTGGAGCCCGCCCCCGGGTCCGATGCGGTGACGATTGTGTTATGCTCTCCAAACAGCCTGTACGTTTGGCCTGAGGACGTGTTTCTCAATATGACGCCGTCGAATATTGAAGACGCACTTCTAACTATCCGCAAAGCGTACGGTGTACCCACCATTTCCATTACATCGATGTCTCCGCAAATAAAGTCATATGTGTCGTTATTAAATTTAAGCTGAGTGCCGGTAAGCGTGCCGCCGCTTATAGGAAGCGCCCCTACATCGGAGGCCGAGAGACAGCGGTTTGCGGATAAATCGTATCCGTTTATCGTTCTCGTCGCGGGAACCGCGCCTATATCCCCCGGAGTCAGCGCGTCCGCCCCGCCTGAGGCATGGCGGGATTTATGGACGGCGGCGGCATAGTCGGTATTTGCGACAGCCGCCGAAACGGTTGAGCCGTTTCCCTTCAGGATGCCGCTTATGTCGGTCGCCGTGCTTGTCGTGACGTAATTTTCGCCCGCCACACCCCTCGGTATGACGAAATTCAAAACAGCGTCCGACGATGTGCCGGAATTTGTTACCGACGCGGGCGTATCAGCCGCGCCCGTGGTTACCGTTCCTATGCTTATTGTCGCGGCGTCGCCCTTATCCCCCTTGTCGCCCTTAAGATCCGAAATATCAAGAAGGTTCCGCCATTCCGTTTCCCCCTCGTGCCGCCATTTTATAAAGCCGCCCGCGTACTGAAACTCCGCCGCCTCAGCTTTGAAATCTCCGGATGCCTTTGCCTCGGAAAGCGCGGTTTCTATTCCTTCGGCCAGCGCGCCGACGCTGAGGCGAGCGGCGAGAGCCGCGTCCAGCTCCGGCAGCAGCGTATCGTTTATAAAGTCTTTTATCATGTTTCCGCCCGCGTCGAACTTTTCTTTCAGAAGCGCGGGAGTCATGCCGGGTTCCCCGGCCGGGTCGTCGCCAAGTTTAGATATGTAGCTTATGTCCGCTGTCAGTTTTGTAAGAGCCATGCTTTTTCCTCCCTGCCTTTCCTATGACCGTCCGATTACCCTGAACTCTATGCCTGCTCCCGTTATAGTGGCCGTAGAATTCGGTCTGGAAGTAAATACAAGCTTGTACCGGCTGAAATCCTTCGCTCCTATCTTGAGCCTGCGCGGATGGGTCAGTCTGCCTGTCCCGAACGAAAAGCTTGAGAAGTCGAGCTCGCTGAAGCTGAAAATTCCGCTTGAGACGGCTTCCGTGCCGCAATTGACAAGTCCCGCGCCGCCTTGCTCCCGCTTGGAATCCGTAATCACCGTTACGTTCAGGGATGAATGGCTTTCAGGCTTTACGGAAACCCATAGAAGCGGAGAGCTCTTAGTCCTGAACTCGTCCCCGAAGTCCATCGAGCCGCTTTCCCAGTAAGCGGTTATCGGCGTCCCGTTGTCGGTCAGGTAATTCCTCGAAAAATGCCTGATAAACCCGTCCTGGGTTCCGATGTAAACCTCATCCTTATAGACGATCATGCATGAAGCCGGGAAATCCCTGTACATGTACCATGTGTCGTTTTCCGTGTTGTGAACTAGGGCCGATCCGCCTTGTATTATGTAGTATTCATGGTTTATCTTATCAAAATACGCAAAGGCGCCTTTCATATCGAAGCTCCGCAGAGAATTTTCCACCCGCTGAGAAATGCGCTTCGCGTTGCGCTGATCGTTCGTAATCTCCCCGCCTGCGCTGACCCATTCGTAAACTGAACGCCCGTCGAGCGTCCTGGGATGGTTTTCTACGAGCAAAGCCTGTCCCGCGGCGCAGTTGCCGATGCTCCTGTTTAGCGGAGTAATGTAGAAAACGGCTTGCGTGGTTTCGCTCTCAAGCGCAAGCGTATCGTAGCGTATCGTGTACGCGCTGTCCTCCTTGAAGGCAAGAAGCCTGTCGTAGTGCCTTACAAGACCGGTGAGGGGCGTGTTCGCTTCCCCGACCGATATCTCGTTGTCGGCAGGGAAATACTCCGCGTCGGGCAGCCCTTCCTCATTTATTCCGCTGTAAAGCGCCTTGTTCGAGCCGTCGCCGTACAGAAATACCCTGTTGTCGGTGCTCCCGCTGAATAGCTCCGAATATTTCATGCCTGTCACCGAGCCCCTGTCGCCGTTTCCCTTAGTCCACTTTATCTCCAGCGTGTTAACTCCCGCAGGCGGGGGCGTTGTGGATAGTATCTGCCCTGTTTCCTGGTCAAGAGTCGCGCTGATTATTACCTTTACTGTTCCGCTAGAATTGTAAGGGATATAGAAGGCATGCCCCTCCCAGGTCGTGCCGGCGGGTATTGCCGCGCCGTTCAGCTTTACTGAGTCTACGCTTGCAATTGACTTTTCCGCAAGCTGAAAGGTATCGTGAGTGCCGTCGGGAGAAAACCTCTGCCGCTTGGAGCCGGTTAGCCTGTTCGCCTTTTCCAGTGGCGTGCCCCCGCCGCTGTAAGGCGCGGAAACCGCTATCAGGGGCGCATAGCCCGAAACCGGCGAAAAGGAAGAATTTCCGTCCCATACATAGTAATTTGAGCCCGTGAGCACATACAGCTTGGAGTTGAAAGCGAAAAAGCTGACGCGCTCCGTGCTTGCAAGGCTTCCGATGTCCGTTTTGCTCCACTCTCCGCCCGTTTCGGTGAGCGACCACAAATGTCCTCCGCAGGCCGCGACGAGGCGCTCCGCGCCGCCGATGTATCCGGACCATATCCCGTAAACGGCGGGATGCTCGCACGACGGGCTTGCGCTCACCTTCCTGAACCTCCATTCGTATGTGCCGCACGGCGCCGTCAGCAGCTTTTGCCCGTACCACTTGTTCTCAATGCAGTTGTAGTACGTTATCGCGCAAACGCCGTGCACGGCGCTGTCGTAGTATTTGCCGAACGCCGGATTCGAGCCTTCCGGGAAAGCTCCCGTCTGGCTCCCTGCGACATAGATGGAATCCTCGACAAAGGTAATGCTGCCGTAGCAAGCTATGCCTCCGCCGGGCGTTCCGTCGCAAAGGTACAGCAGCTCCGACGTGTCCCGCACCGCCGAATATCCGCCGGTGGCGGTAAAATCCACTCCGTCGAACTTGTATATTACGCCATCCGGTTTGCGGTAATAGTAATGCCTGTACCCGGAGCGGTTGTCGTAATTCACCGAAACGGGCGTGCCGGATAGTGAGAGCGTTCCGTTGGCGGAAACCCCGACTGTCGGATAAGCCGTAAATGTGCTCGTCGCTTCGTTTACATTTGTAAAAAGCGTTTCCGGAGCCGCCGAAACGGTAATCGCGTAATCGTTGTTTTCCAGCAGGCCGGCCACGTCCTTCGTGCCGCCCCGAACCTGCAAAGCGCCTCCGTCGGTGATTTTGAAGTTTGACATTTCAACGGCTTCGCCTTTTCTGATGCCGGAGTCGCCGTCCGGGGCCTCGTTGAGCCCCAAAAATCTGCCTATGCTCTGAAGCCGCACTCCGGATGCATTCACCCTCGCCAAAATCTCACCCCCCTGTTTCAGAGTTTTGTATGCCGCCGTAAACGTCCTCGATGGGCTCGAAGCTTCTCGGTACGCCCGATCCCAGCCTTGCTATTAGCTCCTCATACCTCTGCTGAAAAAACGAGGCGGCCGCGGGATCTTCCCCTAGCAGAAGCTGAGCCGCGAGCCCGTATGGCAGGATAGTCTGGGCTATAATGTCGTCAAGCCCTATGTCGGAGTCAAAGTCCGGTATGCGTCCGCAAACGAGGCGTGCGTTTCCGTCCGGCTGCCCGTAAGTCGAGGAATAGGGAAAAACCTCGCCGCGCAGCACGTTCAGTATAAGAAGCGTACGCGCCTTATAATCCTCGTTCGCGGCCGTGTCCGTCCTGCCCGTCGAAGTTTCCGCCGAATTTATAAGTCCGATCGCGGCGCTGAGTATTTCCTTTGCCGTCGTAGACATGCTGTCGCTCCCCCTGTGATGTATTTTGTTTCGGGGCGGCGCACTTCAAGCCCCGCCCCGAATGCCGGAAACCTTTTAAGCCGTCTTGAACTCTGCCACCGGACTGTTCACGCTTCCCGGAAGCGACGCGTAGAAACGGATGCGCGTTCCGGATGGAAGCCCCGTGAGCGGAGCCGAATACGTCTGTGATGAACCCGATGTCTTGGGGTTTGAGCCGTCGGTGGTGTATTTTATCGACGCCCCGGAAGTCGCGCAGGCGAGCGTGACGCTCGAGGTGCCCGAGGCTGTCGGCGCCGCCGCCATCGAGCCTTTGGCGTGGACAAAAATACCGTTTATCTTGTTATCCAGCACGAAGCTGTCGTGGTAAAAGCGGCACTCTCCTATGTCCGCGTCGTAGCCGACGGGGTTTTTCTGTACGCGCATGGTCTTGATTTTTAAGGGATCCGCGGTCGCGTCCCTGTACTTGATGATGAAGTTTATATCCGTTGCCGGGAAGTAAGAGGAGGGCACGGGGACTATGGCCATTCCGTCTATGTAGCCCACCACGCCGCCCTCGACCGCCTTTGCGCCGAGCGTGTCTATTCCCATAACCTCGTTTGAGAGCTTGGTGAGTATGTAGACCGATTCGTTGATGAAAAGCACGCGGTTTTTCTTTGGCACGAGCTTTTCGCTCATCGCGGCGGAGGCGCTCATTATCGCCTCGATGACCGTGCTTTTCGTGAGGGCGGTTGTGTTCAGAAGCCCCAGCCCCGCGCCGTTGGCCCATTTGGCGAAGCGGTACTGGTCGATCGCCGGCGTGCATATCTCGTCCCAGTTGGACTTAAGCTGGGCGTTGCAGTGCTTGATGTTCATCTGGTCGGCGGAGTTGCCGTGGTCTATCGCGAAGGTGAAGCTCTTGTCCTGCGTCAGCGTCAGGGTCTGCACCGCGTCGCCCAGCTCCGAAACAGAACCGAAGCGGGAGCCCGAAGCGGCTCTGTCGTAGTCGTTCAGAGTCACGGAGTCCACCGAATATACCTTTATGCTTTTCGCGCCGTCGAAATCGTATTTTTTTCCCGCGAACTTGTCGGTTATGGAGAGCAGCCTGAAGCGCTCATCCACCAGTTTGGAATACTGAGTCGTAAAATTAATAGCCATTTTTCATTTCCTTTCGTTTCTTTTTTTGTGGGAGCTCAGTCGTCCTCATACCAGAGCCTTTCAAGCTCGGAAAGGCGGTCCGACCTTCCGTCGGAGGAGCGCGAGCCGACACAGCTCTCCCTGTTCCTTGTGTTCTGCCGCTCCGCCTCCAGCTCGGCGCGGAGCCGCTCCCGCTCATGGCCGTAGAAAGCGGCGATGAGGCTTTTCCCTCTTGAGACCTCATCCCATACCGTCTGCGGGATGTCCCGAGCGCTTATGTCGGGAAAAGCGGAGAGAAAACTCTCTATTTCGTTTTTTTCCCTCTCCGCTTCCGCGGATGCCTCGGCCCCTTCCGTCCGCGTCGCGGAGAGCTCCGAGTACTTTTTTCTTATCCTGTCGTAATCCAGTCCCTTTTGCGCGAGCCTTATAAGCTCGTCCTTTCCCACCTCCAGCCTCCTGTCGAGATGCTTGAGTCTGTAAAGGGCTTCGGCATGTTCGCCGTCTGTGCCCTCCGGCTTGCCTGTTTCTCCCTTTGATTCTGATTTTGACGGCAGTTGCCTTCCGTTCCAGTCGGCCTCCAGCTCCGAGATGGTCTTCTCGCTCGGGACGTCCTCATGTTCTTCCCCGACGCCTTCGGCCCCGGATAGTTCCCACTGCTCGTCAAGCGCCGCGTTTGCGGCCTCGTACTCTTCCATTTCTCTTCTCCTTTCGCCTGTGGTCGGGCGATATCGTTTTTTACGGGCTGGTTTGCCCCTTGCCTGCGCAGAAATGCGCCTCGTAAACGCCGATTGCAAAGTGTTTGCTTATTTGAAGGGCTCTTCGCCCTTTTTCATGCCGCGAAGCTCTATTTTAACCTTTATGCCGCCCTCATGTGTCTCGTTCCCCAGCGAATAGACGGGCAGCTTTGCCCGGGAGACGCTCATACTGTCCGTGCGCTGCTCTATGTCGTCTATAATCCGAAGCTGCGCCGCCTCCAGCACTCTCGAGTATGGAAGGTATCGGGGCGAGGCTCCGGCTAAAGCCTTGCGGAAATCAGAAATGCTTATTCCGAGCGCCACGCACAGTCCCGGCGCCGTGGGCTTCCTCGAATTCTCCTCGCAATCCGAAAAATAGCGCTCCGCCTTTAGCGCCAGCTCCTCCGGCGTACATAAAAAACGCGTTATTCTCGTAATTTCACCTCTTTTCGACATTTTACAAATTTATTTCGATTATTTGTAAAATATTTTTATATATTTTCTAAAATTCTCTTGCAATTTATGGAAATAGTGCTATAATATAGTCAAATCACACAAATTCGTCTTCTGGGAAAGGAAGTGACTCCGGCGTTATATTCATACATAACAGCGATGCCTTAGACTGCCTGATGATAGCCGTTGTACAGAGTGTTTTTACTGAAAAGAAAGGACGGTAACATTATGAAAAACAAGGAAGTTGCAGAGGTCATTCATGAAGCGCTGGTAATGTACATAGACGACATTAGTGTGATCGAAAGTGTGATGATGTTTCCTATGAACGATTCGGAATGCAGCAGTGAAAAGCTGCTCGTGACGCTCAAGGACGGAGAAAAGTACAAACTTATTTTAAGAAAATGCGCCAGCTGATCGGGAGAGGGGTGTCCTCTCCCCTTTTTTGAGCTTATGCTGTGTGGAATCGGCTTGCCGTGATGTCAAAATCCGCAGGATATCCGCGTTTTTAGACCTGCGCCCTTCCCATAAGCTCAGAGATGTCCCGTCCCCCCGGATCGAATGCTCCCGCCGCCGCTTTTTTCTCGGCGGCCTTTTTTATTTTGTCTATAAGCTCCTGCTTCTTTGTTATATACCCGTCCGGCATGCGCTCCAGATAATCCTCGAAATCGATGTGCCCCTGAACGAGCAGGTTGTCGAGCGTCTGTATCGCCGCGGTTTCGCTCCAGTAGCTGGACGCGCCGACGTCCAGCTTAAGGCTCATAGGCACTTCGCGGAGTCGCCTGAAGTCAAAGGGCAGAAACTCGGTTTTGCCCGTTTTTTCATCTCTGGTTTCAACATACCGCAGCCCGTAATAGCTCTGCATGAAATCAAGGTAAATTCTCCCCAGATCCTCAAGGCTCTTGTAAAGGCTTTCCCTGGTGTTCTCCATCGGCACGCTCGACGCTCTCTGAAGGGCGATAATCGCGGACGTGTTGTCGGGTCTTGCGTCGCCGAGGGCGGCGTCCGTCGCGCCGAGGAATGTTTGCGTGTAATTCACCGCGAGGTCGATAAACTGTGAGATTTGGGGCGATATCTGCGCCGGGTCGATTATCCGGGCGACGTTCGTCACGTCGCCTCCGTTTACCCCTATCGCCGCCCCTACCCTGGAGTCCCATTTCGCGACCCGAGTCCTGTCGTAGACTATCTTAGGGTACGCCGTCGTCATGAGGCTTATCATGGCCATGGCGAACAGCTTGTTTACAAATATCTGGTTCGGAATAAGCCCCGTTATGAGCGCCTGCCCGTGGTAGCAGTCCTGGACATAGTCCCAGCTCATCCAGGAAATCGGGTACAGCTTGAGCCCCGTGTCCCATTCGCTTCGGATCACCGCTTCCCTTGTGCACTCGAAAGCGAAGATGTTCCCCGTCTTTTTGTCGCGCCTGTATCGGAGCAGCACGGTGGCTCTGTCGTCGCCCTCGACTTTTCCGTTGACGCTGCAGTCGCCTGAATCCGCGCCAATGGCCTCCCAGTCCGGGCTTCCGTTTTCTCTTGCGCAGTCCCTGATTTCAGAAACCTGACGGCGCGCCGAAACGATTATATATGGCTGCTTCTGAACGCTTCTCGAATTCGGGTTGCCGAAGAATACGCGCGTGTTCTCGATTATTTCGCTCCTTATTTCACCCTTCGCAGTCTGCCCCGTCTCCGCCTCGGGATCGAAATAGGTATGCATCACGCCGTCGCCGTCTACGGCTGCGTTGCGGACAAACTCCCGTATGAGAACCCCGATGCCGTTCGACTCGAAAATTCTTTCAAATTCGGCGTTCACTATCTCGGCAAGCCGTTCCGCTCCTCCGCCCTTAAGCCCGCAGGCCCCGATAAGCGGCGAGGCGTTTATTTTAAGCCTGCTGCCTATTATAGAGGCCACGGAAAACAGAGTTACCCGCTTCAGGAAATTGAACACCGGAGTCGGAAGCCCGTTTGCCGCCACTCCCTCCCACTGCTTTCCGATGAAGAAATTTTCGTTCTGCTCGACGGTATCATAGAGGTTTATCTTCGAGTTGTAGGCCGTCGCTTTCTCGTAATCCTCCCAGACTCTCCCCGGCAGAGGGTTCTCAGACCGGTCCGGTTTCGCTTCCCCGTTCTTTTTGTAAATTCTCAAAGTTTCTCACCGTCCTTTTTGCATCCCATATATGCGAGCAGGTTCGCTATACCCTCTTCCCAGAGCCTCTGCTGAAAAAGGGCCTTCTCCTCGCTTTCCGTTTCTCCGGAATCGGAGCCGTAACGCGGTTTTTCTTCTTCAAGCCTTTCTCCGACGGCGCAAAGCAGCAGCTCCTCAAGCTCCGAGAGCCTTCCAAGGACCGCCGCGAGCAGAAGCGCGTCGAGCAGCAGTAAGAAGCAGGCGGCGCAAATAAGCAGAATCACCATAAAACCTCCGTATAATTATTTTCGAGATAATACTAGCACCATGCTCTTTTGCATTACAGACGACAAGTCACGCCGAAAATAAAGCGCCGCAGAAGCCCGTAAGCCCTGCGGCGACTTGTTTTTTTGATTATTCTTCTTTTTCAGGCTGAGTAAAACTCGTTTTTTGCATTTCATCAGAATTGCCGTTTCGCGCTTTCCGAATCGTAAATTACGCCTTGCCTCGCGCAGGCTCCCGTGCTATCATAACCGCGTGGGGTGTGATGATATGGAAATATTCGACGTATACGACAGGGACAGGGTAAAAACGGGCAAAACGCTCGAAAGGAAGGGCCTTTTGAAAGACGAGCGCGACACGGGCGAATACTTTCTCGTCATACATGTCTGCGTGTTCAATTCAAAGGGCGAGATGCTCATTCAGCAGCGTCAGCCCTTCAAGGACGGATGGGCCAACCTCTGGGACGTTACCGTCGGCGGTCACGCCCTCTCCGGAGAAACCAGCCGGGATGCGGCCGAAAGGGAGCTTTTTGAGGAGATAGGCCTGAGGCTCGATTTTTCAAACGCGCGCCCAAACCTCACGGTGCATTCCTCCATCTGCTTTGACGACTATTACCTGATGGACTCCGAGCCGGATATCGAAAGCCTTCCTCTCCAGTACGAAGAGGTTCAGCGCGTCAGATGGGCGTCATGCGAGGAAATCTGCTCCCTCATAGACAGCGGGGAGTTCGTGCCCTATTACAAACCGCTGATCGAGCTATTGTTCAGCATGCGCGGGCGCTTTTCAGCCCGCTTCCGCAACGACCTGTAAATTTTTCCGCTTGATAAAGGAAGACTAAAAGCATCTCCTCCGGTATCGAAGCTGCAAAACACACTCCCGCAGCCCAAATGGGCTGCGGGAGTCCGATTTACGATGAGAATACCGGCGTTTAATGCGCAAACGGCTCAGTTTGCCGCGGCAAGCAAACTCGCTGCTTATAGACCGAGCATCTTTATGAACAGCTCAGCCGCCTCCTCCGGCGTCGCAACGGGAAAATGCTCCGGATTGAGGTTCTTCGCGTGATCTGGCGTCAGCGTGATGTCTCCCGCGAGGCATATGTTACCGTCAGCACCGCAGGGGAAGGCGGCAAGCAGCTCCTGGTATGTAGAGAAGGGAAAATCGGCGTCCTGATAAGCTGATTTCACTTGCTCCTTAACGGCTTCTTTTACGTCCATGTCAGCCACCCTTTCTGTATTTTGTAATTTAATTATATATACGCAATGAAAGCAAGTAAAGTGTTTTAAGGTAAAATTTTATTAAAGTTAACAAAAAATACTGCATTTTTTTAGCTTCTGCAGAGTGTTTTCTCCGGCTCACGGCCTATATGTTTTCAAACAAGCGAAATCAAAACGGCAATGGCGCGTCCGGGCTTCCGTTCCGGATCAGGAATGCCGGGCATTTTTGTCTTTTCACTTTCCGCTTTTTCTTATATACTGTTCTTAGTCCATAAAAGGAGGCGGTAGAGCTGCCGAAACTTCAAGACAAATATGCGGCGAAGGCAACGTCCGGTCGCCGCCTTCGCCTTTTTGCTCCCCTGCTGCCGCCTTTAATCCTTATCGCGCTCTATTTCGCGGCGCGCGGCAGCCGCACCCTGATGGACGTAGTGAAGAATACCGTCTCGCTCCCGTACAGAGATTTAGCGGCGCGCATAAGCTCCATCGGCGCCTTAAAATACGTTTCCGTCTACGAGCTGCTGCTTACTCTCCTTATAGTCTGGGCGCTGTGCTTCGCCGTAAAAACAGCCCTGCTCCTGCGGCGCTCGGAGCGCCGCCTTTACCTGCTTTTCCGCCGCCTTTACGCGCCTTTTGCCGCCGCTCTTTACATAGCCTCCCTCTTCCTCTGGCTCTGGAACGCTTCTTACTACGCTGCGAGCCTCGCCGAAAAAACCGGTCTCAGCGGCGAAATAGGCGCTCCTTCGCTGGAGCGGGCCGCAGCGGTGCTGGCCGCCCGCGCAAGCGAGCTTGCCCCAATGATGCCGAGGGATGAAAAGGGCTCGTTCAAGGCTGACCCGCGCGAGCTGCTTTCTCTCTCTTCGGGCCTGTATGCGAACATCGAGAAGGAGCTTCCGGCTCTCACGGGCGAAAGCCGCCAGCCGAAACCGATGATATACTCGAAGCTGATGAGCGCAGCGGGCTTCACCGGCGTCTATATCGCCCTGACGGGCGAGGCTAACGTCAACATCTCCTCTCCCCTTTGCCTGCTTCCGGCTACCATAGCGCACGAGATGGCCCATCAGCGAGGCGTAAATTTTGAGGAGGAGGCGAACTTTGCCGCAGTCGCGGCCTGCATCACCTCCGGGATTCCGGTCTACGAGTATTCCGGCGCGCTTCTGGGGCTTATGCACCTTACGGGCGCGCTTTACAAAACAGACCCTGCCGCCGCCCGGCGCATCGTATCCTCCCTCGACAAATATGTCCTTCTCGACTGGCAGGAAAACTCCGACTACTGGGCAAGGCGCAGCTCTTCGCTCAGCCGCGCCGCCTCGTCCTTATACGACGGCTACCTTAAATCCAGCGGCGTCCCCTCCGGAATAGCCTCCTATGGCGAGTGCGTGAAAATGCTTTCGCTTTGGCTGGAAAAACGCTCATGAACTTTGATTCCTGCCTTAAACGCGCGCCGACAGGCTCTCTCTTCCCCTTTCTCTGCTTATAAAAATTTTTTCTGAAAAGGCTAAAAAAGCCCTTAATTTTTCGCAAACCCTGCCGATATATATAATGACAAGCCATATTGCTGCAGTTTTGTCTCATAAAAGGATGAATTTCGGTTAACGGCTTGGAAACCGTGAAGAACGGCGCCCTTTCCTTCTGCGCCATCCGTCACAATCCCCGCCGCCTTTTATGTCAGCCCCGATATATCTAAGCCGCGCCCAGATAGGCGCGGCTTTCAGACTGTCAAAAAAGCCCTTTGGGCTTTTTTGACAAGGG
>JAJUGN010000017.1 GCA_029265975.1 Clostridiales bacterium | reverse complement strand
TGTCAAAGAACCTGTTTACAGCAAAAAAGCTTCGCAGAATTTCCGCCACGAATGGCGGAAAAAAGTCAAATCTGTCATTTCCGGCGGCGTGTACGTCGGAAATGACACCTCTCATGACGGGCGCGGCAGAGCGGCCGTCATGCAACCTCTTGTCAAAAAAGCCCAAAGGGCTTTTTTGACAGTCTGAATAACGGTACGGGGCGAAAAAACGCCCCGTACCGTTATTTCTATCCCCTGATCGCGTCCTTCATGCTTTTTACGTACTCCCTTACATAAGGGACACTGTTTCTTCCGTGCTCGGCCACGATTCTGACTATCGCGCTTCCCACGATCACTCCGTCAGAAACGGCGGCCATTTTGGCCGCCTGCTCCGGCGTTGATATGCCGAAACCGACGCAGCACGGTATGTCGGAAACCGTCTTTGCGGTAGCGATAAGCTTTGCTATCTCCGAGCCTATCTCGCTCCTGACGCCCGTTACGCCCAGAGAAGAAACGCAGTACAGGAAGCCCTTTGCCTCCTGCGCTATCATCGCGGCGCGCTTCTCGGATGTCGGCGCTATCATGGAAATCAGATCCAATCCGTATTCCTCGCAGACGTCCGACAGCTCGTCCTTTTCTTCGAAGGGCAGGTCCGGAACGATTATGCCGTCCAGTCCGCATTCGCGGCAGCGTTTTATAAAGCGCTCTTTGCCGTAGGCGAATATGGGGTTTACATATGTCATAAAAAGAAGCGGAACCTCGGACTTTTGACGTATGCTCTCCACAAGGCTGAAGAGCTTGTCCGTCGTGCATCCGGCCTTTAGAGCCCTTTCGTCAGCATCCTGAATTACGATTCCCTCCGCCATGGGGTCCGAGAACGGTATCCCTATTTCGATAATGTCGGCGCCCGCTTCAGCCATGGCAAGAACCAGCTTTTCAGTGGTCTCGATATCCGGGTCCCCGCCGGTGATGAAGGCGACGAAGGCCTTGCCGCCCGAAAACGCTTTTCTTATCCTAGTCATGTATATTTACCCCCCTGTACCTTGCTATCGCCGCGACGTCCTTATCTCCGCGCCCCGACAGGTTTACGACTATTATCTCGTCTTTTCCCATCTCAGGGGCGAGCTGCATGGCGTGCGCGACCGCATGGGCGCTTTCTATGGCCGGTATGATTCCTTCAGTCCTCGAAAGGTATTCAAAGGCTCTCACCGCCTCCTCGTCCGTCACGGGGACGTAACTTGCGCGTCCCGTATCAAAAAGATATGCGTGCTCGGGTCCGATTCCGGGGTAATCTAGCCCTGCCGATATGGAATAAACGGGCGCTATCTGACCGTATTCGTCCTGGCAGAAGTAAGACTTCATCCCGTGGAAAACGCCGGTAATGCCTGTCGCGATCGTCGCCGCCGTTTCCGGGGTGTCGACGCCGCGGCCCGCCGCCTCGCAGCCGATAAGCTTTACGCCTTCATCGTCCAAAAATTCGTAAAACGCGCCTATCGCGTTGCTGCCTCCGCCGACGCAGGCCATAACTGCGCTCGGCAGTCTTCCCTCCGCCCTCAGCATCTGCTCCTTTATCTCTTTTCCGATAACCTTCTGAAAATCTCTGACTATGGTCGGGAACGGATGCGGGCCCATCACCGAGCCCAGTACATAATGCGTGTCGCTTATGCGGCTGGTCCATTCCCTAAAGGCCTCGTTGACGGCGTCCTTGAGCGTCATGGTTCCGCTTTTCACCGCGTGCACCTTGGCTCCGAGAAGCTCCATACGGAACACGTTGAGCGCCTGACGCTCGGTATCCTCCTTGCCCATGAATATCTCGCACTCCATGTCCATAAGCGCCGCCGCAGTCGCTGTCGCCACCCCGTGCTGACCCGCGCCGGTTTCGGCTATCAGCCTGGTTTTTCCCATCTTCTTCGCGAGCAGAGCCTGGCCAAGCACGTTGTTTATCTTATGCGAGCCGGTATGGTTAAGGTCCTCGCGCTTGAGGTATATTTTCGCTCCGCCTAAATCGGCGGTCATTTTTTTTGCGAAGTACAGGAGAGACGGGCGACCGGCGTAGTTTTTCAAAAGCTCGTCAAGCTCCCTTGCAAAACCGGCATCGCCTTTATAATACTCGTACGCCTCCTCAAGCTCGCAAACCGCGGCCATAAGCGTTTCGGGGATATACTGCCCTCCGAAAGCTCCGAATCGTCCTTTTTTCATTCATTTTCCTCCTTAAAAACAAAAAGCTTTTGTCCTTAACATAGGACAAAAGCTGAAAACTTCTGCGGTACCACCTAAATTGATGCAAGCGCATCCTCTCGTCAGCGCACTTTCATGCGCAATCCCTTGGTAACGGGCGGACATCCCGTCGGGCATTACTCGGCAGCAAGCCTTTTCTCCCGCCTTCATGAGGCCATTCCGTAAGCCGCAGCCTGCCGCGATCCCACCCTCCGCAGCTCTCTGTGAGGCGATAGTGCCAACGTACTATTCTCAATCAAAAGTTTTGATGTTCGATTAAGCCGTATGATATACCGCAAAAACCTGTTTGTCAAGACTAAATTTATTCTTCATGCACCGTTTCCTCGATATCGGAGGGTTTGTCGTCCTTCTCCCCGGCGCCGCCGGGCACGTCGCACGTTTCTTCGATACGGGCAGGTTTGTCGTCCTTTTCTTTCGACAAAAAACCGATAAAGATAAAAACGATTCCCGCGGCCAAAATCAAACACGCGATCAGGAGCAGGGCAGGCTGCGGAATCAGCAGTACGCACAAAACGACCCATACCGCGGCAAGGATAAGTCCTATCCCGAAAAGGAGCGTCTTCAAAGCTTTCATTGTTTTTCCTTTCGCACTTGTGAGAACAAGGTTCCGGGGCGGATATGATATCTAACAGAAGGGATATCATATCCGCCGGACTGCCTGTTTTAATGACGCTCCCGCTATTCCTCGTAAACGTCTCCGGGAGACAGGAGCTTAAATCCCGCGTCCGAAAGAGCTCTCGCTGCCCTGTCCGTGTCCTCGACTCTCAGCATCATGTAAGCCTTGTGGCTTCCGGAGTTTTTGGCGAAGGCGTATGTGTACTCAATCGAAATGTTCGCCTTGAAGAGAGCCTCCAGCACGCTGTGGAAGGTGCCCGGCGTATCCTCGAGCAGAACTCCGATAACCGGAGTTTCCTTTACGGTAAGGCCGGCTGCCCTCAGCTTTTCCTTCGCTATCGCGGGTTTGTTGACGATAAGCCTGACTATGCCGAAGTCGGTGGTTTCCGCCACGGAAAAGGCGCGCATGTCGATGCCGTTTTCCCGCAGGACTGAGGTCACGTCAAGAAGCGCTCCTACGCGGTTTTCTACAAAGATGGAAAGCTGCTTAATAGTCATAAAGACACTTCCTTTCCCTAATCGCGGAGCTTGCGGTTGTCCACTACCCGAACGGCCTTGCCCTCAAACCTCGTGATGGTCTGCGGAGCGACAAGACGGACGTTGACGGAGATCCCGAGGACGTTTTCGATCTCCTTTTTTATCTTGGCCGCCATGGATTCGATTTTTCTGACCTCGTCGGTGAAGTTCTCCTCGGTCATCTCGACAAGGACGGTGAGCATATCCCTGTTGTCTATGCGGTCGACTATTATCTGGTAGTGCGGGGCGATTTCGTCTATCGTAGTCAGCACGCCCTCGATCTGCGACGGGAAGACGTTTACGCCTCTGATGATCAGCATATCGTCCGAACGTCCGAGCAGCTTCCCTATGCGCACGCAGGTGCGCCCGCAGGCGCAGGGCTCTTTTATAACATATCCGACGTCGTGCGTACGGTAGCGGATTAATGGCAGCGCCTCCTTGGTTATGCAGGTGAACACCAGCTCGCCCTTTTCGCCTTCCGGCAGCACCTCTCCGGTTTTCGGATCGATTATTTCGAGAATGAAGTGGTCCTCGGAAACGTGCAGTCCGTTATGCGCCTGGCACTCGTAAGCGACTCCCGGCCCTATTATCTCCGAAAGGCCGTATATGTCGAAGCATTCGATCCCGAGACGGTTTTCAATCTCCGTCTGCATGCCGCGCGTCCACGGTTCGGCGCCGAAGAAGCCGTATTTTAGGCACAGGTTATCCTTTGTTATCCCGTGCTGCGCCATATACTCGGCAATGGTGAGCGCGTAGGAAGGCGTGCAGAGCAGGAAGGTCGGCTTGAAATCCTGGAGTATGGTGACCTGGCGCGCCGTGTTGCCGGTCGATGCCGGAATCGTTGCGGCGCCGATGGTCTCGGAGCCTATGTGACCGCCGAGGCCGCCGGTGAAAAGCCCATAGCCGTAGCTGATATGTCCTATGTCCTTGCTTGTGACGCCGCCGGCGCCGATGGTCCTCGCCATTACCTCTCCCCAGATCTTGAGATCGTTTCTGGTATAGCCGACGACCGTCTGCTTTCCGGTTGTGCCGGAGGACGCGTGTATGCGAACGATCTCGTCCATGGGCACGGCAAAAAGTCCGTAGGGGTAATTGTCCCTCAGATCCTGCTTGTATGTGAAGGGGAGCTTGCTGAGATCCTTTACCGACTTGATGTCCTCGGGCTTCACTCCGGCGTCGTCAAACTTCTTTTTGTATGCGGGAACCTTCTCGTAAACACGTTTTACCGTGGAGACAAGCCTTTCGCTCTGAAGAGCGGCCAGCTTTTCGCGGGGCATGCATTCCGCTTCCGGATTGTATATATTGTAAGACATGTAATTAATAAATTCCTTTCTTTTAGACCACCTTTACCGTCCAACCAAAAGGATCCTCGACTCTACCCCACTGGATTCCGGTCAGGTAGTCGTATAATTTTTTCGCGAGCGGACCTATTTCGCCGCCGCTTATTATCGCGGATTTTTCGCCGTAGACTATCTTTCCTATCGGAGAGATGACCGCCGCCGTGCCGCTGCCGAAGGCCTCCTCGAGGCTGCCGTTCTCGGCCGCCTCAAAAAGCTCGTCGATGGTTATCAGTCTTTCGGAAACAGGAACTCCCCAATGCCTGAGTATCCTGAGGCAGGAGTCGCGGGTGATGCCGGCAAGTATCGAACCTCCGAGAGGGGGCGTTACGACCTCGCCGCCTATTTTGAACAGCACGTTCATGCTGCCGACCTCTTCTATATATTTGCGGTGTATTCCGTCCAGCCACAGGACCTGCGAGAAGCCCGCTTTTTCGGCCTCCAAACCGGCGCGCAGCGTAGCGGCGTAGTTTCCTCCGGTTTTTGCAAAGCCGGTGCCGCCTTTTACGGCGCGGACGTCTCGGCTCTCGACGTATATCTTGACCGGGTTAAGCCCTTCCGGATAGTAAGCGCCGACCGGGCTCAGTATTATGGCGAAAATATAGCTCGAGGAGGCATGCACTCCGACATGCGGCTCCGTCGCGAACATGAACGGTCTTATATACAGCGAGGTGTCGGGCTCTGACGGAACCCAGTCCTGCTCAACGCGCACAAGCTCCAGGAGAGCCTCCATGAAAAGCTCCTCATCTATCGCCGGCATGCCGAGCCTCTCGTTTGAGATGTTCATTCTCTTGATGTTTTCGGTGGGACGGAAAAGCTGAATGCCGCCGTTTGCCGTTCTGTATGCCTTGAGCCCTTCAAAAACCTCCTGCGCATAGTGCAGGACCATGGCCGAAGGCTCAAGCTGGAAAGGGCCGTAGGGTACGATTCTCGGATCATGCCAGCCCTGTCCTTCGTCATAATTCATGACGAACATATAATCGGTAAAGTAGCGGCCGAAGCCAAGCTTTTTCTGATCCGGCTTGGCCTTCAGGCTTTCCGTCTTAATAAATCGTATTTTTCCCACTAAGGACGCCTTCTTTCTGTAATTGATATTTTGATATTATAGCATTTCACATCAATTACGGCAAGTATTTTGTTGGCTTTGTTCCTTAGTTTTGCGGCGGTAAAATCGTTTTCGAGAGCTTCGGCGGGTATCCGCCGGCCAGGCACGCGGCATGCGCCTCTTGATAACGCCCGAATTCACGAAGGAACCGCCAAAGGGGACAGGCCGGGCCGCCTATCCCCTCAGTTTCACAATATTCACGTCCCTTACCCCGTCGCAATACTGGGCCTCCCTGCTGTGACAGGTAAAGAGTATGACCTGCCTCGTTTCACCTGTTTTCTTTAGGAAATCGAGGGCCAGCTTCATCCTCTCGTCGTCGAAGTTTGCAAGAGCGTCGTCAAGGATTATCGGGCAGGGCTCCTGCTGAGGCAGCACCAGCTCGCATATGGCAAGGCGTACGGAGAGATAAATCTGGTCCACGGTGCCTTTTGAAAGATACAGGAAATCCCTTCCCACGCTCTCCCCCGGTCTTTCCGCCTGCGCGGAGAGCTTTTTGTTCAGCAGAACCTTCTCGTACCTTCCGCCCGTGATTTCCGCAAGTATTTCACCCGCGCGTTCTGAAAGCTTCGGCGCGAAACGGTTCTGTATGTCAGCGTTGGCCTCCGAGAGAGTATCTATCGCCAGCGAGATCGCATCGTACTGATTGCTGAGCTCGCGAACCCTTTCGTCAAGCTCCGCCGCTCTTGTCCTGAGCACCACAGGATCCCCGAGCGATTTCAGCTCGCCCTGAGCCATGGAAATCCCGCTGTTTATCGCCGCAAGCTGCTTTTCCGCATATTTTATCGACGCCGCAATCTCCCCGCGGTTATACCTGGCTTCCGGCAGCTCCTCCGTTTCGGCGGGCTCTCTCGGGTCGACGCCGAGCGCGAGCCTGTTTACAAGCTTTTTCGCCGAGTCGCGCCTCGCCTCGGAAATTGAGAGCACATCGAGGAGCTTTTCGGTTTTCGCTACCAGGACCGGCGCTCTCGACACGTCCTCGGCGGACGGGTCGAGCCTTTTGAGCTTGTGCAGCAGAGAGCACCGCACTTCGTCAAGCGCGGCTTTCGCGGCCGAAACCTCGCAGTCGGCAGTCGCAAACGCCTCAGAGGCTGCGCCCTCCTTGATGCATAATTCCTTATACTCCCTGGCAAGCGCCAAAATCTCGCCTACCGAGGACACCTTGTACTCATTCAATATCTCGGAACGTTTTTCGGCGTTTGCTATCGCCTGCTTGAAGCCCCTGCTGTTGTTTATTCCGATCACTATACCAAGAGCCGCCAGCACGGCCGCCGCGCCGTAGGCCCAATAGCTTAGCTGGGTCAATATCCCCAGTCCGGCCATTATTACGGCGAGTCCGAGAAGGACAACCGTTTTTATGCTGAAGGCCTTCGCCCCGTTTTTCAGCTCCTCTGCGTCGACATAAGCCGCGGCGGCCCTGTTCGCCCTGTTTTCGGCCTCCTCATATGTAAGCGGCGAGAATATGGATTGGCTTTTAAGCGCCGCTATTCCGTCAAGGTTTTTCTTCGTCTGCTCGCTTCTTGCTAGCGCCGAGGCATAAAGCGCATCGCAGGCGGCGAGCTTCTCAAGATCCGCGCGGATCGCCTCGATATCGCTGGGCGTGGGGATAGTGCCGCTTATATTAAGCTCCGCCACCGCCTCATCCATGGCCTTCTGCGCCGCCTCCAGCTCAGCCACGGCGGAATCGTAGGCTTTTCTCGCGCTTTGCCTCTCGCGCCTTGCGATAAGCTCCTCCTCTTTGACGAAATCGTCCCGGAAGCGCTCCATACGCTCTTTCTCAAGCCTTAAACCGGCTATTTTTTCATTTATTCTTTCTACTTTTTCAAGCTTTTCACGAACCGCCCGGACCTCGGCCTCCACCGCCGGAAGAAGCCCCTTCTGATTGTATCTTCTTCTTCTGAGCCAGTCGCGCAGAAGAGCGTCCACCTCGGAATAGGAAATGCTCTCTTCGCCGGTGGAAACCAAAGACGAGATGCGCTTTTCAAGCTCCGCGGTCTGGCTGACGGCAAGCCCCGCCTGGCGAATGAAGGCCGAGCGCTCAAAAATCGGCTCGGATACTCCGACGAGAGTCTCCCCCACCATTTTTTCCGTCATTAGCGGCAGGATTTCGTTTGTGCCGGTATAAACCGCCGAAAAGTCTCGCATCGGGTATGCGCCCTGAGGCCTGCGCTGAATCGTTATGCTGCGTCCGCGGAAAATTACGTCCATACGGCCTTCCATGGGCTGCCCGCTCCACGGCCGGTACAGAGTCTTGGCTGAAAGATAGCCGGATTTGTCGCGGTCCGCCGTGTCTATTCCGTACAGCATCGCGCGTATGAAAGCGCACCAGGTGGATTTTCCCGCCTCGTTCGGCGCCTCCACTATGTTAAGCCCCTCTTTAAGACGCAGTTCCTCGTTTTGGAGCGTGCCGAAGGATGCGGCAAGCCTTTTGATAATCATGTCCTGTACTCCTCCCCGTTTTCGAGTGCCGCCAGCCCGTACCGCACAGCAAGGACGATTTTCGAGCGTTCCTCGTCGGTCTGCGCGGCTTCGTACTTCCGGCGCAGCAGGCGCAGAAAAATGCCCCTGAGAGTGTCATCCCCCGCCTGCGCCCAAATATCCCGCTTAATGCGCGTGTTGTCTCTGAAAGACACCGCGTAAAAACGGTCCGAAACCGCTTCCTGAAGGCGTTCCAAATCCAGATCCCCGTCGTATTCGCCCTGAAAAATTATTTTATATATATCGCGGCCGCTGTCTCTGGGTAACGCCTCAAGCAGAGCTGAAACAGCGTCTTTTTTTTCCGTAAGATCAACGCAAAGCTTTTCGTACCTTCGGCCGCCGAGCGGAACGAAGCCCAAGTCGCATTTGCCCTCCCCCACATTTCCGATGATGACTCCCTTTTCTCCCGTTTCGTCAAAGCCCCGCCCCTCCGGGCAGCCCGGGTAAGCGTAAAAGGTGTCGCCGGCCCGGCATATCCCGCTGAAGCTGTGGACATGGCCCAGCGCTATATAATCCATGCCTGAAGCCGCTATTTCCGCCTCGGTAATGGGATTGTACGGGCTTTTAGGCATGTTCAGGTCGCCGTGCATGACCATCAGATTGACGCCCTCTTCCCTCACCGGCTTAAACCCCGACAAAAGCGCGGGCGAGGTGCTGTTCGTGAAACCGGCCCCCCATACCGTAAAGCCTTTCCCGGGAAAAGAGAACTTCGTGATCTCCGAAGATTTGAATATATGTACGTTTTCCGAAAATCTCAGCGCCGAGTAAGGGGAAAGCGGCGAGATGAAATCGTGGTTCCCCGGCGCTATGAAAACCTCAGCGTTCAGCTTTCCCAAGACCTCCAGGAGCAGCTCGCTCGTCTCAAAGCCGGAGCGCTCGCTGTCCAACAGGTCGCCGGAAAGAAGAACCGCCTGCACTCCTTCCTTTTCGCAAAGCTCCGCCGCCGACATGAAAAGCTCGCGCTGCTCCCGTCTTCGCTCCCTCGCTTTTTCATCCGAGAGCGAGTCGAACGGAGAATCAAGGTGAAAATCCGCGGCGTGCATTATCTTTATAGACATCCAATCCCCCATTTGCGGATTTCCCGCAAAGATCTAGTCTAAAATCCTGAGCGCCCTTGCGCTTAAGCATTTTCCGCTTTCTTCGTCAAGCTCGAACACGGCGCATTCAAGCTTTGCCTCTCCGTCGGCGGCCTCGAAGCGCCTGGGCGGGTTGCCGAGAAACATAGATATGCTTATTTCCGTCTTGACGCCGATAACCGAATTTACCGGTCCCGTCATTCCGAGATCGGTAATGTATCCGGTGCCTCGCGGCAGGACGCAGGCATCGGAGGTCTGAACATGGGTGTGGGTTCCCCACAGCGCGGAAACCCTTCCGTCGAGATAGTTCGCGAGAGCTATCTTTTCGCTCGTAGCCTCCGCGTGAAAATCGACCAGAACAAATTTTGCCGGATTGCCCTTAAGTATCCTGTCGGCCTCAAAAAAGGGGTTGTCCGGACCGAAATCCATGCCGCAGCGTCCGATAAGGTTGATTACAAGGACGCTTCCGAAGCTCGTCTCGAACACCCCGGCCCCCCTTCCCGGGACCTGCGGCGCAAAGTTGGCGGGCCTCAGTATATATCGGCTTTCATCGAGCGTTTCGCTTATATCCTGCTTGCCCCAGGTATGGTTCCCAAGAGTGATTACGTCGGCACCCGCGGATAATATCTCCCGCGCCTGGGCGGAAGTAATTCCTATTCCGGCGGCGTTTTCGCCGTTTACAACGACAAAGCGGATGTTTTCAAGCCTTACTATGCTCCTGAGCCTTCTTGACAGCATGTCAAGGCCGCTCCTTCCCGCTATATCCCCCACCGCCAGTATGTTGACCGACAAAAAAACCACCTCCGATCGCTCGTAGTACATTATACTTTGAAACATATGGAAAAGCAAGGATGCAAAAAGCTTTTATTATGTCTGTTTTTGATGCAAGCCGTCGCTTGCCGGACTCTCAGGGCAAAGCTCCGGCCGGTTTGATGTTTTTATATGCCAATTTATCGAAAAATACACTCGCAGGCATCTCCGAAAGGCAATAAGTAAAAAAATATCTAAATTTTGCAGAATATTTAGAGAAAATTTTATCAATAAAAAAATATTTATTTCTGTTGAAAATAGCAAACCGGTGATTTATAATTATTTTTGTGGCTATTTATCGTATTTGCGCGGACCAATGCGCATGATATAAAAGGAGATGTTGAAAATGAGCGAAAAATCCCCGCCCGAGACCTACGGCCTGAGCGAATCGGCCGTATTTGACAAAATTTCGGAGGTCGTCGAGAAATACAGGGGCTGCGACGGCTGTCTGATCCAGGTTCTGCACGAGGCCCAGGACATTTGCGGCTACCTTCCTCCAGAAGTTCAGAAGTTCATAGCGAAAAAGCTGGATTTATCGCTCTCTACTGTTTCCGGGGTTATCAGCTTTTATTCGTTCTTTTCAACTTCTCCAAAGGCAAAGCACTCCATTAAGATTTGCCTCGGAACCGCATGCTATGTGCGCGGCGGAGAAAAAATCGTCGAGGCCATAGAAAAGGAGCTCGGCGTAAAGGCCGGCGAAAACACCCCCGACAACAAGTTTTCCTTTCAGATTACCCGCTGTCTCGGCGCCTGCGGGCTCGCGCCCGTTTTCATGGTGGACGACGACGTTCACCAAAGGGTCACACCTTCGGCGGTAAAAGACATTCTTGCCAGGTACTAGGGAGGCGGAGCATATGATAAAAACACTTCAGGACATCAGAGCCGCGGCCGAGGAATACAATTCAAAAGTCTCAAAATACGAAAAGCATGTGCTCGTTTGCGGCGGCGGCAGCTGCATCTCCAGCAACTGCAGGGATGTAAAGGACACCGTCGAGCGCCTTCTTAAGGAAAAGGGGCTTTCCGACAAAATACGCCTGACCGTTACGGGCTGCGCGGGCCTCTGCGCCCTCGGGCCGATAGTTATTGTGAACCCCGGGCGCATATTCTATGTCAACGTCGACGCTGAAAAGGCCGCCGATATTGTCGGCGAGCATCTGGCGGGCGGAAAAATCCTTGAGAAGTACACATATTACGACTCAAAAAACGGGAAACATATACCTTGCGCCGACGACATCCCGTTTTACAAAAATCAGGTCAAAATTGCGCTCCGGCACTGCGGAACGGTTGACTTCGAATCGCTGGAGAGCGCGCTCGCGGCCGGCGGGTTCGAGGCGGCGTACAAGGCGATTGCCACCATGCGCCCGGAGAGCGTCGTGGAGGAAATAAAGAAGTCAAATCTCAGGGGCCGAGGCGGGGCGGGCTTCCCCACCGGTCTTAAATGGGAGGCCGGCCTCAAATCGCGCGGGGAGAAAAAGTTTATCGTGTGCAACGCCGACGAGGGCGACCCCGGCGCGTTTATGGACAGAAGCCTTATCGAGGGCGATCCCTTCGGCCTTATAGAAGGCATGATGATAGGCGGCTTTGCAATCGGCGCCTCAAAGGGCTATGTGTACGTCCGCGCGGAATATCCCATAGCCGTCGAGCGCCTCGAGTCCGCTCTCGAGGCTTCGCGCAGGGCGGGACTTCTGGGAAAGGATATTTTCGGAACCGGCTTTTGCTTTGACATTGAAATCAGGATAGGCGCGGGCGCCTTCGTATGCGGCGAGGAGACCGCGCTAATGGCCTCGATAGAGGGCGAGCGCGGAGAGCCCCGGCAAAAGCCCCCCTTCCCCTTCCAGAAAGGGCTTTTCGGCAGCCCGACTATCATCAACAACGTGGAAACCTTTGCCAACGTGCCGGCCATAATACAAAACGGCTCCGACTGGTTCCGCTCGTACGGCACCGGCAAGAGCCAGGGCACGAAGGTCTTCGCGCTTGCCGGGAGCGTCGTAAACACCGGCATCGTGGAGGTGCCTATGGGCATAAAACTCCGCGAGCTGATTTTTGACGTGGGCGGAGGAATAACGGGCGGCAAGAAATTCAAGGCCGCCCAGATCGGCGGGCCTTCCGGAGGCTGCCTTACCGAAAGCAGCCTTGACGAATCCATAGACTACGACAACCTTATCGCGCTCGGCGCCATGATGGGCTCCGGCGGCCTTATAGTAATGGACGAGGATACCTGCATGGTTGACACCGCGCGCTTTTTCCTGGATTTCATCCAGGACGAGAGCTGCGGAAAATGCGTTCCCTGCCGGATCGGAACAAAGCGCATGCTCGAGATCCTGACCCGCATAACGAAGGGCGGCGGCAGGCCCGAGGATATAGAAGAACTTCAGGAGCTTTCCGCAGTCATAAGAGACACCGCCATGTGCGGGCTGGGCAACACCTCTCCAAACCCCGTGCTGTCCACGCTGCGCTACTTCAAAAACGAGTATATCGAACACATCGAGAACAAATACTGCCCCGCGCACGTATGCAAGGCTCTTCTGCTGTATAAGATCATCGACGAAAACTGCATCGGCTGCGGCGCCTGCACCCGGGCCTGCCCGGTCAACGCCATAAGCGGCACGCTGAAAAAACCGCACCTTATAGACACGGAAAAATGCATACGCTGCGGCACTTGCGTAGACAAATGCAAGTTCGGCGCGATAAAGATAGTATAGGAGGGTTGCGGCATGAAAAACGTAAATCTTACCATAAACGGGAAGGCCGTCGCAGTCCCGGAAGGCACCACCATCCTTGAGGCGGCAAAGAAGATTGGCATCCACATTCCCACCCTCTGCTATCTGGAAAACGTGCACAAATACGGCGGCTGCCGCATCTGCGTGGTGGAGGTCAAGGGCGCCAAGGCCCTCGTCGCCTCCTGCATGGTGGCGGCAAGCGAGGGCATGAAGGTCGAAACGAATTCCGAACGCGTGCGAAAAGCGAGGAAGCTCAACTGCGAGCTTCTGCTTTCCGACCATCCGCAGGACTGCCTGTCCTGCTCAAGAAGCGGAAGCTGCGAGCTCCAGACCCTGGCAAACAGCCTCGGCCTTGACCGCGCACGCTTCAAGGGCGAAAGGTCGCCGGATTTCATCGACATCTCGCCCTCGGTTACAAGAGACGCGGCGAAATGCATTCTCTGCCGCCGCTGCGTGAGCGTCTGCAACAACATCCAGAAGGTAGGCATCCTTAACGCCCAGAACCGCGGCTTCAGAACCATAATCGCCCCCGCGGGCGGCGCCCCCTTGAGCGAGGTGAACTGCACCTACTGCGGACAATGCGTCAACGTATGCCCCGTCAACGCCCTGCGCGAAACGGACGCTCTGGCTCCGGTCTGGAGGGCGCTCGCGGACCCGAAAAAGCGGGTCGTGGTGCAGACCGCTCCCGCTGTCCGCGTAGCTTTAGGCGAAGAATTCGGCCTGCCTGCCGGCACTCCCGTAACCGGCAAAATGGCCTCCGCTCTCCGCGCCCTGCGCTTTGACGACATATTCGACACCAATATCGCAGCCGACCTTACCATAATGGAAGAGGGCACCGAACTTCTGCACCGCGCGAAGGCCGCCCTCACCGAAGGAAAGGCCGCGCTTCCGATGGTAACCTCCTGCAGTCCCGGATGGGTAAAGTTTGTGGAGCACGAATTTCCCGATCTGCTCGGCAACGTATCCACCTGCAAGTCTCCCCACATGATGCTGGGGGCTCTCGCAAAAAGCTACTATGCCCAGAAGCTGGGAGCCGATCCCGGGGACATGTTCGTGGTTTCGGTAATGCCCTGCACAGCGAAGAAGTTCGAGGTGACAAGGCCCGAAATGCAGGCAAACGGAATCCGTGACGTAGACGCGGTGCTTACAACCCGCGAGCTTGCGAGAATGATCAGGGAAGCCGGAATAGACTTTGTAAACCTGCCGGACGAAGACTTTGATTCTCCTCTCGGAATATCCACAGGCGCCGCGGACATCTTCGGCGTGACCGGCGGAGTTATGGAAGCCGCTCTCAGAACCGTGTATGAGCTGGTCACCGGCAGGGAGCTTCCCTTTGACGGTCTGCATGTTCAGCCCATTTGCAGCTTTGATCAGGTGAGGGATGCCTCGATCAGGTTCGAAGACGTTCTGCCCGAATACAAATTTCTCGAGGGCTTCACGCTTAACATTGCCGTCACAAGCGGTTTTGCCGGCGCAAGGCGGCTTATGGAGGAAGTGAGAGGCGGACGCTCGAAGTACCATTTCATAGAAGTAATGGGCTGCCCCGGAGGCTGCATAGTCGGCGGAGGACAGCCGAGAAGCGCCGATCCAATGGTGCGCGAAAAGCGCAGGGCGGGACTTTTTTCCGAGGACGAGCGCAAGGATCTGCGCAAATCGCATAAAAGCCCGGTCGCCGAAGCGCTTTACAAAGAGTTCCTCGGCTCTCCCTGCGGCCACAAATCGCACGAGCTCCTTCACACGCACTATACCGAACGCGGAACCTTCAACGAGCTTATAAAAAAATAGCGCGGGAAAAAGGCGGGGGATCAGGGAATTTTCCGCTCCCCCGCCAGGCACTTATTCCCGCGCCGCAGGAGAGCCGGAAAAGTCTTCTGTTTTTTCAAAAAAACTATTGACAAGCCCAATACTCCCTGATATACTTTTTTAGCGTTCCAAAGACAGCAGGGGGCTTCGCCGTAAAAATCCTGCCGAGGGGCTGTAATAAGCAGCTTTATATCCTCATGTCTTTTTGGCATGGGGTTTTTCATTTTTGGACGCCAAATTCATCCCGGAGGTGAAACACAGTATGCCCAACGCAAAAGTCCTCAGCGAAAAGCAGGCCATAGTCGAAAGCCTTGCCGAGAAGCTGAAAAATTCCTGCGCCGGCGTTTTGGTCGATTATTCCGGCACCGACGTCGCTACCGATACCCAGATGCGACGCGATATGCGCGCCGCCGGGGTAGATTACGCGGTCGTAAAGAACACCCTGACCAGATTCGCGGCAAACAAGGTAGGACTGGAGGCTCTCTCTCCCTATCTAAACGGACCCACCGCTATGGCTGTCAGTGAAAAAGACCCGGTGGCAGCCGCCAAGCTGATTTGCGAGTACGCGTCGAAAAAGGACAGCAAGCTCAAGATCAAGGTCGGTTTCGTCGACGGAAAGATTATTTCCGAACAGGAAATAAAGGCTTTGTCGGAGCTGCCGTCGAGAGAGGTTCTCGTGGCTCAGGTGCTCGGCACGATGATCGCTCCGGTCAGCGGCCTTGCGAACGTTCTCAACGCAAACATCCGCGGTCTCGCCGTTGCGCTTAACGCAATAGCGGAGAAAAAATCAGCATAGAAACATTATCTTAATAATTATTTGGAGGTAAATAAAATGGCCAGCGAAAAAGTAACCGCTCTTATCGATCAGATTAAGGTTCTTACAGTCCTTGAGCTCTCCGAGCTCGTACATGCCCTTGAGGAAGAATTCGGCGTATCCGCAGCAGCTCCCGCCGCAGTCGCGGTGGCAGCCGCCCCCGCCGCGGCAGCTCCCGTAGCGGAGGAGAAGACCGAGTTTGACGTTGTCATGACCGATTTCGGCGCAGAGAAGATTAAGGTCATCAAGGTTGTCCGCGAAATCACCGGACTCGGGCTTGCCGAAGCCAAGGCTCTTGTCGAGGGCATCCCCGCAAAGGTTAAGGAAGGCGTTTCCAAGGCCGACGCCGAGGCTCTCAAGGCGAAGCTTGTCGAAGCCGGCGCAAAAGTCGAGCTTAAGTAATTAACCGGCATCAGCGACAAAATCGTGCCCCTAAGTTATGCAGCATAAAATGCTGAAATAACTTAGGGGCGTTTTCATTCCGCCATAGCCTCGAGCTGCGAAATGACATTTTGGAGCTTTTCCTTAGGATACCTGCTCTCCGCCAGCCTAAGAATCTCTCCGAGCGGCATTTCCGCGGAGATTTTCATCATATACGGGCTTGCGAATTCGGGAAATTCCCTCATCAGCAGCGCTTTGGCCTGCGGGACGGAAAAAAGCTCCTTCATTTTTACGGTGTTCCCTTTCAAATCCATTTCATGCCCTCCGGAAAGACGTTCCGCTTCATTATATGAACACGGGTCGCTTTCATATGCTCCGTTTGGAAACAGCTCCGTCGACGTTTCCGGACCCGATAAGCAAAGCCTTTTTATAATTGGGCTTTTACATTTCGGAACATATAGTATATTATCAATTTATACCGAAGGTCAGATATAAAATATTAAATCGGAGGGAGAAAAATGAGCAAAACCTATCTCGAAAGCGCAAATACCCTGCCCATTTATGATGAGTGCGACTTGCTCGTGGTCGGAGGCGGAGCCGCCGGGCACAGCGCGGCAGTCGCCGCTGCTAGAGCCGGAGTCGAAAAGGTTATCCTCATGGAGCGCTACGGTTATTTCGGCGGCGACGTCACGGGAGATTACGTTTTGATGGTCCCCGCGCTCAGCTGGAAGAATTATTCCATGGTGCGCGGGCTCCAGGAGGAGTGGTTTACCCGCCTTGATAAAAACGCTCCCGGCTCCTACATATCCCCGAGCCTCGAGGATATAGGCAAAACCGCCCCTATCCTCGTGGACAGATGGTCTCTTGTGCACGGCTGCACGACGATGGGCCCCGGAGAAAAGTCTCTCGTACGCGCGCCCTACTATGAGCCGAACCAGCTCAAGCTTGAGATGGACGCCATGGTCCAGGAGCTTCCGAATATCAAGTGTCTGCTGCACTGCTGGGGAACGAAGCCGATTATGGACGGAAATGCCGTAAAAGGCGTAATATTTGAAAGCAAGGAGGGCCGGAAGGCAATTATGGCAAAAATAGTCATAGACGCCACTGGCGACGGCGACATATACGCCCAGGCCGGCGCCCCCTTCTACTCAAAAAGCGGCATTCCCGGACGCGACGACCAGTCCGCGCTCGTTTGGCGAATGGGCGGCGTAGACTATGAGCTTTTTGCCCGCTGGCGCCAGAAAAACCCGGATGAGGCGAAGTCTTTCGCCGCCGAGCTCGAGAAGATAACAGGCTTCAAGACCATGTTCTTCCCGACCGACCGCAACGACGTGGTATGGTTCAACAACTGGCTCAGCGGCATGAACTGCATCAATCTGGAACACTTGAGGCAGACCGAGTTCAGCGTAAGAAACTCCATCCGCGCGACGATAAAATTCTGCCGCGAGGCCATGCCACAGGCGATGAGAAACGCGTATCTGTACGACATCGCTCCCCAGTTCGGAGCGCGCTGCTCCCGCAGGCTTGAGGGCGAATATGTGATGAGCCGGCTCGATTTCGCGGTAAACAGAGAATTTGAAGACGTAATAGCCTGGCACTCCACAGTCATGTCCGGGGTGCCCATAGAGATACCTTACAGATGCATCGTACCCAAAAACGTTGAAAACCTTCTCGCCCCGGGCAGGCACGTTTCCGCCGATCCTCATGCGATAGCGGCGCTCCAGCTGGTTCCGCAGTGCGTAGGAACGGGTCAGGCCGCGGGCGTCGCCTCGGCGATAGCGCTGAAGGAGGGCACAACGGTCAGAAACGTGAATATAAAGCGCGTGCAAAAAATACTGTGTCAGGAGCAGGACGTGCCGCTGCCGCGCCAGGACAACACCGATCCGAAGCTCGTCGCGGACCTTGTCGCCTGCAACTACGGACGCGACACTGAGATGTCCAGAAGGATCCGCAAGGAGGCCGGTCTGGACTGGTAACAGGCGAAAACCACGCGGCTAGGCAAGCTCCGGCCGCGGGGTTTCCATTTTAGCAGTATTCGCCTTGATACGGCTGGAAAAACATGCTATACTTGACCGGCAAATAAATAATTTGAATCGAGGCATGACATGTCGACAGTTTCCGTCCGAAAAACCGAAGATTACCGCCAGGATACGCTGGACCTCGCGGTTGCAAATCATTTTGACGCTCTTCAGATAGAAAAGGACCTTCGCCCCGGAATGAAGGTCACGATAAAACCGAACCTTCTGACCGCGCGCAGGCCCAATCAGGCGGCGACCACACATCCCAATCTGGCTCTCGCGGTTGTAAAATGGCTGAGGGATCGCGGCGCGGAGGACATCACGGTCGCCGACAGCCCCGCGGGACCCTATCACGCCGCAAATCTCAGGACTGTCTACGGCGTTTCGGGCATGAATATACTCGAAGGCTGCGCAAGGCTCAACTATGACACCGGCTGGAAGGAAATCCCCTGCCCCGAGGGCTTCAGGAACCGCTGCTTCAATATTATCAATCCTCTCGCGGACGCGGATTACATCATAAACATCGCGAAGCTGAAGACTCATTCGCTGACCACGATGTCCGGAGGCATAAAAAACATGTTCGGCTCGATACCCGGACTTCAAAAACCGGAGATGCACTACAAATACCCCGGTCAGGAGGATTTTGCAAACATGCTCCTCGAGGTCGCCGGAACGGTCAGTCCGGACATCACGTTAATCGACGCCGTAGAGGCCATGGAGGGGAACGGTCCCAACTCCGGCGACAGGCGTTACATGGGGCTGACGCTGGCTTCCCGCGACGTCTTCTCGCAGGATTATGTCGCTGCCGGCTTGATGGGCATCGAGCCGGAAAGCGTCCCCATGCTTAAGCTTGCGCTTGCAAAGGGTCTTTTTTCGCCTTCCGACATTTGCGTGACCGGCGACTTCACGCAAAACGGTCTGAAGCCGTTCAGGCTTCCCGACAGCAAAAAATTTCTCGGCTTCCTTCCGGATTTTATGCGCGGTCCCGTTTCCAAGGCCGCCGCGCTGTTTCTCAAGCCGCTTCCGAATCTCGACGAGGGCAAATGCATCGGCTGCGGAAAGTGCGCGGAGAGCTGCCCGCCTCATATTATAAGAATCGCGGACAAAAAGGCGCGCATACCGAAAAAAGGCTGCATCTCCTGCTTCTGCTGCCAGGAGGTCTGCCCCGCGCACGCAATCGAAGTAAGGCGCAGCTTGGGAAAATCTTTATAAAAGGCCAAGTACAATGGCGGCGGGTAAACCGCCGCCACAGCTTGTCGAAAAACTTGTTTACAGCAAAAAAGCTTCGCAGAATTTCCGCCGCGAATGGCGGAAACAAAGTCAAATCTGTGATTTCCGGCGGCGTGTACGTCGGAAATGACACCTCTCATGACGGGCGCGGCAGAGCGGCCGTCATTAAGCCCCCCTTGTCAAAAAAGCCCAAAGGGCTTTTTTGACAGTTTGAATGGCGGCGGGTAAAACCGCCGCCATTATTTTCACGGTATTGGCAAAGCTCTTAAAACCGGCTCCGGGCTACACCCCGAAGAACTTCTTGTGTATCGCCTGCATGGCCAGATCCGCCATGTCGGTGTCTATGAGAACGGAAACCTTGATTTCGCTTGTGGAAATCATATGGATGTTGATGTTTGCGTCGTAGAGCGCCTCGAACATCATAACGGCGATGCCGGAGCTCTTTATCATGCCCGCGCCGACTATGCTGACCTTCGAGACCTTGTCGCTCACGCTGAGGCTCGAAAACCCGATAGCTTCCTTGTTCGCCTGGAGAGCCTCCACCGCCGCGTCCTTGTCGGTCTTTGCGACGGTAAAGCTTATGTCCTTCGTGTTGTCCCGGCCTATCGACTGAAGAATGATGTCTACGTTAATATTGCTTTTTGCAAGCACCCTGAATATTTTGAACGCGATGCCAGGCTCATCCCTAAGGCCCACGATCGCAATTCTCGCTATATCGCTGTCTTTGGCTATGCCGCTGATTTTGGTTTCTTCCATTTTTGTGACCTCCTTAACTTTCGTGCCGGGCTTTCTGACATAGCTCGACAGCACCTCAAGATTGACTCCGTATCTTTTCGCCATTTCGACCGAGCGGTTATGCAGGACCTGGGCGCCGAGCGATGCAAGCTCCAGCATTTCGTCAAAGGTGATCTCATCGAGCTTTATTGCATTGGGCACCCTTCGCGGATCCGCGGTGAAGACTCCCTCGACGTCGGTAAATATCTGGCAGAGCTCCGCGTCCATAGCCGCGGCGATTGCCACCGCGGTGGTGTCTGAGCCGCCCCTTCCCAGAGTCGTGATATCGTCGTACTTGTTTATGCCCTGGAACCCGGCGACCAAAACGATGCGCTTTTTGTCGAGCTCGCTTTTTATCCTCTCGCACCCGACGCCTTTTATCTTTGCGTTGCCGTAATTCGAGTCGGTTTTCATTCCTATCTGCCAGCCCGTAAGGGATATTACGGGAAGCCCCATTTTTTCAAGGGCCATGGCGCAGAGGGAAATTGAGATCTGCTCGCCGGTGGAAAGCAGCATATCAAGCTCGCGCTTGGACGGCCTCGGGTTTATCTCGGCGGCCTTTTCGAGAAGGTCGTCCGTTGTGTCGCCCTGCGCGGAAAGCACGACCACCACATCGTTTCCGGCGTTGTAGGTGTCGGCGATGATGCCGGCAACCCGGCGGATTTTCTCGGCGTCCGCCACGGACGATCCGCCGAATTTCTGAACAATTAGTGCCATATTAACCTCCATATAGTTCGATTGGGCAAACCCGCGAATTCGTTCTTCAGTCTAATACTCTCATCAGCGAAAGCACCGGGAAACCGGAAACAAGCGCCTCGATCTCGATTTTGCTCATGCGCTCGGTAATGAACGCCGTTTCGAACTCCGCGCCTTCGCTTACGAGCACCGAAACCTTGCCGAAAACCTTTTTCGCCTGGCTCAGGCCCGCGCTTGTGCGTATATACCACCTGCTGACTATGGTGGCGGGATCAAACATCATTTCCGGCTTGGCCTCTTCCCAGTATATATACTTTCTCATGTTCATATGCTTGGAAGAGTCGATTATGTCCGCCACCACCGCGCTTGCCGTGGGAAGCTTTCCGGCTCCCGCCCCGTAGAACATCACGTCCCCTATGGCGTTTCCGCGCACGACGATGCCGTTGAAAACCCCTTCGACGTTTGAGAGCAGGTTGTTTTCGCCTATAATATGTGGGGCGACGTAGCAGGCGATCCTGCCGTCTTCCCTCATCACGGAACGGCCCAGCAGCTTGACCTTGCCCCCCGCGCTCCGCGCGAACTCGACGTCGGTCAGGCTTATGTTCTCTATCCCTTCCGTCGGCACGCTTTCGGGGTATACCTGGCTCCCGAACGAAAGCGATGCGAGTATGCAGATTTTGCGGCAGGCGTCGAAGCCCTTAACGTCGGCCGAGGGGTTCGCCTCGGCGTATCCCTTTTCCTGAGCGTCCCGCAGCGCGGATTCAAAGGATACGCCGTTCTGAATCATCTGTGTCAGAATATAATTTGTAGTGCCGTTGAGTATTCCGTAAAGCTCAAATATCTCGTTTGCCGCAAGGCATTGGCTTATCGGCCTTATAATAGGTATTCCGCCGCCGACGCTCGCTTCAAACATATAGTTGACGTTTTTCGTGCGCGCAAGCTCCAGAAGCTCGTGCCCGTGAGTGGCCACCAGCTCCTTGTTTGAGGTCACGACGCTTTTGCCGGCGAGAATGGCCCGCTTTGTGAAATCATACGCGGCGCCGACTCCGCCGATGGTCTCGACAACTATCTGAACGGAGGGATCGTTTTCAATCACGGCGAAGTCTTTTACGAAACAGTCCTTATAGGCGCTTTCGGAAAAATCTCTGACGTCGAGTATATATTTGAGGACAATCTCCTGCGCGGCGCTCTGGGCGATTTTTTCCGCATTTGTGGACAAAACCTCGGCGACTCCCGAGCCTACTACACCAAAACCCAGTATTGCAACATTTATCATCTGGAACCTTCCTTTAAATAATTGATGCGGCTTTTATTTTCATCCCGCGAGTATCTCCATCTTCCTGACGCCATCGAGCCCCCTGGCATTCAGCATAAGCTCTTCCGGAGTGGACTCCATGCCTGAAACCTCCGCCGAAATGGTCACCGCCGCGCATCCGCTTACAGGAATGCTTTGGTTGATGGTAAGTATATTGGCTCCCGAACTGGCAAAAATAGAAAGCACGGAAGACAAAACGCCGGGCTTGTTCCGGAGGGTCAGGCTGAAGGTTATTATCCTCCCGCTTTTCATGTCGAGAAAAGGGGTGATCTTATCCTTGTACTTGTAGAAGGCGCTCCGGCTCAGCCCCACCGCGGCGACGGCGTCGGCCACTGTCTTCGCGTCCCCTGTTTCAAGCAGCTCCTTTGCCTCGGAAACCTTCAAAAAGACTTCGGGCAGAGTGTCGGCAGCCACAAGATAGTAGCTTGGCTTTGAGCCTGAGAGCATTTCGTGTCCTCCCAACAAAGTCATTTGTATTTAATGTGAAGTATATTATCATATGTTCCTCGCAAACGCAAGTGGCATTATGCTTAATTTCAAAGCGGCGATTTCAAGATATAACGACAAAAACCACAAGAAAAGAGAGGGGACGACATGACAGAGAGCAACTGCCTGCGTTTTGCGCTCCGGCTTGGATGCATTCTGCTGGCGGCGGCCGCAGTCTGGTTCGCGTTTGCGTACGCCCTGCCGTGGTTAATGCCGTTTATACTCGCCATGCTTACAGCCAGGCTGATAGAGCCCGGGATTTTGTTTTTGTTCAGAAGGCTCGGCTTTCAGAGGAGCTTCAGCGCGGCGATTTTCACCATACTGATAGTATCCTTTCTGCTGGTTTTTTTCACCCTGATAAGCGGGATGCTTCTGGGGAAAATGATTGAAATAATCAAAGAGCTGCCCGCATATTTGGCCGGGCTGCCCGTGCTCGCGAATTCGCTCTACGACAAGCTCCAGACCCTCGTTTCCTCGGCGTCGCCCGAGATGCGGGGCTTTGCCGAAAGCGCGGCGGAAGGGCTCTCCAGACAGCTCAGCGTCCTTCCGGGAGAGCTTTCCGCAAGGCTTGTCAGGTTCCTCAGCTCCTGCGCGAGCTTTGCGCCCGGAGTCATCATGTTCATATTCACCTATGCCATCGGGACCTTTTTCATCAGCTCGAGCTATCAAAGAGTGAACAAATTTCTGATCCGCCAATTCCCCGAAAAGTGGCAGGACAAAATACGGCACATGAAATCGGATATGTTCGGAACTCTGGGCGGCTGGCTCAAGGCGGAGCTTTTTCTGATGGCGGTGACCTTTCTTGAGCTGCTCATCGCGTTCGGCCTTTTAAGGGTCAGATCGCCGTTCAGCGCGGCGCTGACCGTCGCTTTCATAGACGCGCTGCCTGTGCTTGGGACGGGCACCGTGCTGATACCCTGGGCGGTAATGCTCTTTATAGGCGGCAACTTTGCCAGGGGGGCTGCCGTGGCGGTGACATGGGGCGTCATTACGCTTGTGAGGAGCTTTCTGGAACCAAAAATACTGGGCGATAATGTCGGGCTTCATCCCGCGGCAACGCTGCTTGCGATTTATCTGGGCTATTCTATAATGAGCGTAAAAGGGATGCTTCTGTTTCCGCTTACGCTGATTATTCTGAAGCAGTTCAACGACAAAGGCTATATAAGCCTGTGGAAAAACTGAAATACGGACAAATCTGTGGCCATTATCCCGCTCAAGCCTGAAAACAAGGTATTCCGGAACAAAGTCTGCGCTCTGTTTTTGCCGAGGAAGCCGCGTTTAGGGAACCGTCACGGAAGCGCCGGAAGCGAGGAGCGGCTGGGATCGGGCGGCGGACTGCTCGATTGCGGAGGCAGACTGGCAGATGAAATACCAAAGGGCCTGCCGCCTGCTTTTTTGCAGGAGCAAGCCCTCCGGGGTCGTTTAATGCACTTCAGTCCGAATCTGTCCCCTCCGAGAAGTCCAGAACCTCGGATGTATCCATCATTGTTCCGTAGCCCCTGAAAAGATAGTTTTCCTCTCTTCTTCTCAGATCCTTTTCTTTTTCGGAAAGGGTATCCGCCAGCGGGACTCGGCTCATATTCAAGGCCCGGGTCCCCTGCTTCAGGGAATCCTTTCCCGGTCTGTATCTTTTTACGTCTTCATCGTTAGGCTCCAAGGCATTTCTCACTCCATGCTCATATTTTTCAGGCCGCTCGGTCGCTTGAGCGGCCGCGCCGCCGGGGGTGGCCGCACCTTAATTTTCTGCTCCGGCCGCTTGTCCCTTTCAAGCGCCGCGTCTTGCTCGCTGCTCCGCATTTTCAGTTTCGTCCGATACCCGCAGCACAAGCCGCCAGCCCTTTTCTCAATCAGCGTCCGGATATTTTTACTTCTTCCACAACCCCTTGCTATTATATATCAAAGAAAACAAATTATTCGGCATATGCAAACGGCGGGCAAAAAAGCCCAAAGGGCTTTTTTGACAAGGGGGTTGCATGACGGCCGCTCTGCCGCGCCCGTCCTGAGAGCTGTCATTTCCGACGTACACGCCGCCGGAAATGACAGATTTGACTTTTTTCCGCCGTTCGTGACGGAAATTCTGCAAAGCTTTTTGCTGTAAACAAGTTCTTTGACAAGCGGGCAAAAAGCTCTCCCGTCTGAGGCCTCAGACGGGAGAGCTTTTTGTATCTACATAAGCTTTATCGTATAATATATGGCCGTCACGAACACATAGGCCGCAAAGGCGATGATTATGGGGATTATCATCGGGTAAAGCAGATTTTCAACTATAAGATAAATGAGGAACAGCCCCAGGGTAACGCCGTAAGTCGTATAAAGAGACTTGTATGATGTCTTGGGGCCGAATACTCTCAGCCTGAAATCCCCTTTGCCGATATAGCCCTTGTTTTTCATTGCATAGTAAGTCAGGGCGGCTAAAACCACAAGAAGCGCAGCAACGCCGGCCATGACATAAAACCTTTTGTAGTAGCTGATATAAAAAACCTTCCGCGTAAACCACATCGTGAATATTCCGAGCGCGCCGAAAAGCGCCGACATGAAGAATTCAACCTGGTAGATGAGGAAAACAAGATAAAGCAAAACCGCCACGGGAACCACGGTGCAGCTCACCTGCAGAACCGTAACAGACCAGTAGCCCATGATGTTCGTAAGCCGCAAAATGACGGCGCAACCGAAGAATACGGCGCCTGCCGCCAACAGGGGCTTGAGATATCTGAATTTTTTTGTAGCCGCCGAATAGATAAAGCCAATTCCGCAAAGAGCGGTTACCCCGAGGAAGGCCCACATGATCGTCCTCAGAAGCGGTCTGTAATTTTCCCCGGCGGCGTATCTGCGGTAAAGCGTTATGAGCGCGAATTCTATGGCCAGAGCGACAACAAAAGCTATAACCATGGTGAAAAACGCCTTGTCTTCCTTAGCGCGCCGCTCGTTTTTAAGCTTCTCATTCATTATTGTTTTTGCTGCCACAGCGAGTCCTCCAAAAGTTTAAGTTTATAAGTTTCCGGTATGGAACATCAGAGCGGACAGCGCGCATACAGGCGCCGTTTCGCATCGGAGTATTCGTTTTCCCATGCTGGTTACGAGCATTCCCTGTTCCCTTGCAAACCCGACCTCCGACGCTTCAAAGCCGCCCTCCGGGCCGGTGACGACGGATACGGAGCCAAAGCCGCAGCGGCTTTCAAGCGCCTCTTTCAGCGTAAAATCCGTCTCCCCCTCATAAAAAAACAGCGGGAGCTCGGCCTTTGACGCCTCTGCGACGGCCTTTGCATAAGACAGGTTCACCAGTACGACGGGAATTATTCCTCTTCCGCTTTGTTTTGCGGCCTCCTCCGAAATTTTCTGCCATCTTTGGCATTTCTTCAGCGCCGAAGCCTCGTCCGGCCTTGAAACGCACCTGGAAGATTGGAAAAAAACGATCCTGGAGGCTCCCAGCTCCACGGACTTTTGTATTATGGCCTCTGCTTTCTCGGCTTTGGGGAAGGCGGCGTAAACCGTGCAGAAGATTGAAGGCTCTCCGGCTGAGGGAACGGTTTCGAGTATCTCCGCCTCGGCGCCGCTGGCGTCGGCGGACTTGAGGCGGCATATATAGTCCTTTCCCTTCCCGTCGCAGACCGTAAAGACCTCTCCGCTTCTTATCCTCAGAACTTTCAGATGCTCGGCGTCCCTGCCTTCTATATAAGCTACTCCGCCCAGCACGTTGCTGGCAGCAACGAAAAACCTCGGCAAAGGCTCCGCCTCCTTAAAAGACAAACGATATTAAAGCAAATTAGATAATATCAAACATTTCCGAAATAATCAACTGTTTTTAACAGGTAACCGCTCCGGAAGGCGCTGCATAAAGTAAATTAGGAATCAGAGCGAAACGCGCCCCAATGAAAGGAAGGAAAAAGATGCATCCGTACAACGCGACACCGTCAGAAATCGAGGCTCTCAAAGACTATATGTACGCCGAAGCCCGCGACGCAAAATATTATGCCGATCTGTCAAGGCGCAGATGCGCATACGGGGACTCCGCCTCGCTCAGAAGCATTTCCGAGGAAGAATCCGCCCATTTGAAAAGGCTGCAGGCCGAATACTATATTCTGACCGGCTCGGCATATTTTCCCTGCGTTGCGATGATAGATATTCCATGCAATTATCTTGTTGCCCTGAGGGAGCGCTTTATCGAAGAAAACCGCGCCTCCGAAAAATATCTCGAAGCCGCCGCCGGATGCTCAAGCAAGAGGCTTTCCTCGGTATACGAATCGCTTTCGGCCGAGGAACTGCGCCACGCGGAAAAAATGGCCTCCGCAATCGCCGACTATATGGGGGGCATCTGATAAAAGCTGCCGCCGGCGCGACCTGCTCCGGCTCACGCGGAAATTCGCCTCCCGAGTCCGTTTTCAGCTCAGAACGAAAGGATACGGCAGAAGCTCGTTCATCCTGTAGCTCACATACGCTCCGCCCGATTTCGCGCAGAGCACCTCCATGTCGGGCGCAAACTCCATAAGCATCTGCCTGCAGGTCCCGCAGGGCATGCAGTATTTTTCCGAATCCGCATATACGGCGATTCTTTTGAAGTCCTTCCTGCCCGCGCTTACGGCTTTAACGAGCGCGGTTCTTTCCGCACAGATGCTGGAGCCCAGAGCGGCATTTTCGACATTGCATCCCGTAAATATTTCCCCGCTGAAGCATTCGATCGCGGCTCCCACGTTAAAGCCCGAATACGGAGCATAGGCTTTTCCGGCGGCGCCGATGGCTAGGTTTATCAGCTCCCTGTCCGTCATATACGCATCTCCCTTTTGTCTAGCTTTCCTTTAGTCTGAACACGAAAAGTTTATAGCCAATATAATTTATTGCCATGGTAAGGAAGGTGACGACGATTTTTGCCAAATACCTGTTTACTTGCGATGCGACGAGCAGCTTTATCCCGTACATGCCCGCGCCGAGCGACAGCGCGTTCACTATGAGGAAGCGCAGGACTTTGCCGAGGGTGTTCCCTTTTTCCGCGTCCCTGAAGGTGAATCCCTGATTCAGAAGAAAGCTGCAGACAATGCCCGCCGAATATCCGAGAGCCTGGCAGTATTCAGCCTTAAGCGGTGTAGCTCGGCTCAACGCGGTAAACACGAGGAAGTCCGCGGCCGTGTTGATCCCTCCGATTACAGAAAACAATATCACGCGCCTGTACTTTAAAAACATTGTCCTTATGACGTTCTCCATGAATCTTCACCTTCCGAAGCGTTTAATTTTAGGTTTTCAAAGTATTATATCGCGTTTTTGTTTAAATAAAATTGAATTCCGTCGAAAGGCTCAATTCAGGGTAATTTTCCATTTTTCTATGTTGTAAAAAACATTGCTCTGGGAGGGCTCGGCTCCGGAAACGACACCTCGTTTCGCCACCACGCCCTGGCGCCTGAAGACAACCGGCACGATTGGCGCTGTTTTGGCTATGTCGCTGTATAGGGCCTGCGCCGCCGCTTTCCTTGAATTGTCGTCGGCGGCGAGATACGCGTCCATAAGCAGCCCGTAAGCGCCGTCCTTTATTCCGCCGAAATTAAGCGCGCCCCCGGCCAGAAGCGCGGAGAGGTCAAAATCCGCCGTCAGCTTCACCTCGGCGTAATACATATCGAAATCTCCGTTTTTCAGCGCGTTCAGATATTCCTCCCAGGAAAGCTGCCTGAAATCCACGCTCGCTCCGAGCTTCACAAGAGCTTCGGAAATGTTCCTTGCCGCGGCCAGCTTATACGGGTTATCCTTGCTCACTATGAATTTGACGGCGAACTGCGAGCCGGCCGGATTTTCCAGCAGGCCGTCGCCGTTCCTGTCCGATATGCCGTTCGCGCCGAGTATCTGCCTGGCTGTGTCGGGGGAATAGGCATACTCGTTTTTTATATTTGCCAGCTCCTCCTTCATCAGCAGCGTGGGCAGATAGGCCGGCGAAGCCGCGTAAGACATCAGGTTTCCCGATATGTAGTCCCGGTTTATAAGATAGCTCATCGCCCTGCGCACCTCCGGGTTTGAAAAAGCTGCGCCGTTGACGTTGAAGGCTACATACTGCATGCTGGTCGTGTCGAAATAGTTCGTGTCGTTGCTGCCCTTTATATTTACGGAGGCAACGTCCAGAGGGTCTGTAAACACCAGATCCAGGTATCTGCCCTCGAAAGCGGAAAGTATGCCTTCCGGCTTATACTCCTGAAGGAATATCTTCTGTACGGGAAGGCTCGCGCTGTTCCTCCAGTTTTCGTAAGCCTTGAGAACATAGCCGCCGTCTTGCTTGTCAAACATGTAGGGCCCGGAACCGACCGGGTTTTTGACATTTATCTCCCCGCTCTTTATCACCGGAACATCGAGGAGGGCCGGAAACATCATGTTTGCCTTTGAAAGCGCCACCGTGACGGTATTTGGACCCAGCGCCTCGATTTTTGTCACTTTCGAAAAGCGCTCGCCGTAGAGCCCGCTTTTTTTCGCCTGATTCAACGAAAAGGCGATGTCGTAAGCGGTGAGCGGAGTGCCGTCGTGGAAGGTGATGCCCTGCTTTATAACGAACCTGAAGCTTTTCCCCCTGTCGGTGGTCCAGCTGTCGCAGAGCACCGAACGGTAATTATAGTCCTTGTCCAGCACGAAAAGGCTCTCATAAACGAGCGAAGACACCAGCCGATTTCCCTTGTTAAGCCCGTTGAGCGGATTGATGCCGTACTCCGGGGAATAATTTATGCTGAATATGTTATCGCCGCCGCCCGGCTTGTATGGCGTAGAAGTCGGAGCGGTCTTAATCTCTTCGGAGGCTGCGGGAATCTTGAAGGATCCGCATCCCGAAAGAACCCCAGCAAGAAATATTCCGGCAAGAATCAAAAAAACACAGCTTATGTAAGCTTTTCTCATTAAATACTATCCCTCAAATAATAATAAAAGCTCCGTTTACACCCCGCAGCCCCTTAGTAGCCCTGTGCGACCAGTATTTGTCGGCGCCGCAGGCCGTGCATTCGCCGGAAACCTCTATGTTTTCCGGCAGAAGCCCGCGCTTTTCAAGAAGAAATCGGTTTATGCCCTTCAGGTCGACTCTATACTTTTCTTCGCCTTTCGGGCTTATATAGTTCTCCGCCCCGGCTCCGAGTAATGCTCTCACGGCCTCCGGGACTTCGCGTCCCGTCTCGAAGCAGCAGAAGCCGATGCCCTGCCCAACCGCGGCCCTTATGTTCTCGGGCTTCGAGCCGAAATTCCTGCACATTTCGGAAACCGCTTTTCCCGCTATGTCCATGACCGTGCCGCGCCAGCCCGCATGCACGGCGCCGATGGCCGGAACCTCCGGGTCCCAGAGCAGGATTGGTATGCAGTCCGCGACAAAAATAACGAGAGGCAGGTCTTTTTCCGCGGTTACCAGCGCGTCCGCCTCGTAAGGCACCGCCGAGAAAAGCTCCCTGTGGCAGTCGCCTTCCGTCGCGACGCGCACGGTGTCCGAGTGCACCTGTTTTGAAAAAACAAGCCTTTCCGGGCTCGTTCCGAGCTCCCCGCAGATTATGGCGTAGTTTTCCCGGACAGCCTCCCTGTCGTCGTCCGAGTTAATCTTAAGGTTGAGGCTTGAATATATCCCGCGGCTTTTGCCGCCCTTCCGCGTTGTGAAGGCGTGCCGGACGGCTATATTTTCCGCGGTCATGTATTCAAAATCGCCGGTTTTTTTAAGAACAAAAGACATTTCGGCCTCCGGTCGGAGCTAAGCGTCGCGTCCGCAGCAGTTTTTGTATTTTACCGGCGTGCCGTCGGGCTTTTTCTTGCCGCAGGGGCAGGGATCGTTGCGCCCCACCTTCGCCGCCTTTTTTACGGGCTGCTTCTTCTGAGGGGCGTCTCCCCCGACGTTCTCCACGGCGGTTTTTGTGACCTTTTTGCGCTCTATGGGCTGTTCCTTCCTGATTTTGACCGTATATATGCGCTTGACGACCTCTTCCTTGATGCCGTTTACCATCGCCTCGAACATTTCAAAGCCTTCCCGCTTGTACTCGTCCACAGGGTTCGTCTGGGCATAGGAGCGCAGCCCGATGCCCCTCCGCAGCTCGTGCATTGCGTCTATATGATCCATCCAGAACTCGTCGACGACCCGCAGGAGGATGACTCTCTCGACCTCCCGCATCAGCGGCGTCTGCGTGCCCTCTATAAATCCGATCTCCTCTTCCTTGGCTCTGTAGAACTCGAAGGCCTTTTCCTCTGTAAGCTTTATAAGCTCCTCGGTTGTCAGGGTTTCGAGCTCTTCGGGCGGGAGGCTGATCTCTCCCCTTCTTAAAAAGAGTCCCTCAAACGGCGCAAGAATCTCTGCAAGCTGGGCAGAGTCGCTGACATAGTTGTTGCCGCCGAGCCTTGAGCGTATTTCGGACGCTATGGTATCGCTTATCATGCTGCGGATATAGTCGCCTATATCCTCCCCGTCCAGCACCCTCCTGCGCTGCTTGTATATAAGCTCCCTCTGGAGATTCATGACGTCGTCGTACTCCAGAACGGTTTTTCTTATCTGGAAGTTGCGGCTTTCAACCTTTTTCTGCGCCTGCTCGATTGCTCCGGACAGTATTTTCTGGTCAATAGGCGTATCCTCGTCTATGCCCAGGGATTCCATCATGCCCATTATCCGCTCCGAGCCGAAAAGGCGCATAATGTCGTCGGTAAGCGCAATATAAAATCTTGATTCGCCGGGGTCGCCCTGGCGGCCCGCGCGGCCGCGCAGCTGATTGTCGATACGTCTGCTCTCGTGCCTCTCGGTGCCGAGAATGAACAGGCCGCCCGCCTTCTTCACCTCTTCGGCTTCCTTCAGGGCCTGTTCCCTGTATTTTTCATAAAGAGCCTTGTACTGCTTCCTGGCCTCAAGAATCTCCTGCGTCGCCGCCTCGGCGAAGCTGGTTATTTCGTTGATGAGCTCCTCAGGCATGCCCGCCCTGCGGAGATCGTTTTTTGCCATGAACTCGGGATTTCCCCCGAGCATGATGTCTGTGCCGCGTCCCGCCATGTTCGTTGCGATGGTAACGCTGCCGAGACGTCCGGCCTGAGCCACTATTTCCGCTTCCTTCTCATGCTGCTTTGCGTTAAGCACGCTGTGCTTAATGCCGCGGCGCTTCAGAAGGGCCGACAGGAGCTCGCTTTTCTCAATCGAGATGGTGCCGACAAGCACAGGCTGTCCCTTTGCATTGCATTCCTCTATCTGTTTTATTATCGCGCGGAACTTTCCGGCCTCGTTTTTATAAACGACATCGGGGTGGTCGCGCCTCATAAGCGGTTTGTTGGTGGGTATTTCGATGACATCAAGCTTATAAATTTCCCCGAACTCGGCTTCCTCGGTCATGGCCGTGCCCGTCATGCCGGAGAGCTTGTCGTACATGCGGAAATAGTTCTGGAAGGTTATCGTAGCCAGGGTTTTGCTCTCGCCCGCCACCTTTACCTTTTCCTTGGCCTCTATCGCCTGGTGCAAGCCCTCGGAATAGCGGCGGCCGTACATCAGACGTCCGGTAAACTCGTCGACTATCAGTATCTCGCCGTCCGCTACGACGTAGTCTATGTCCCGGCGCATCACCCCGTGAGCCTTGAGCGCCTGGTTTATGTGGTGGTAGAGCGTTGAGTTTTCAATATCGGCAAGATTTTCGAGCCCGAAGGCCGCTTCGGCCTTGGCAATGCCTTTGGCGGTAAGCGTCGCGGTTTTCGCCTTCTCGTCGACTATATAATCTGCATCGATATCGGAATCCTCCTCCGCCTTCTCGTCGACGGAGGCGTAAGTAAGACTCTTGAGCCTCGAAACAAAGGCGTCCACCCTTTCGTAAAGCTCGGTCGGATCGTCCCCTTCGCCCGATATTATCAGCGGCGTCCGCGCCTCGTCTATGAGTATCGAATCGACTTCGTCCACAATGGCGAATTTGTGTCCGCGCTGCACCATATCCTGCTTATATATGGCCATATTGTCACGGAGGTAGTCGAAGCCCATTTCGTTGTTTGTTCCGTAAGTAATGTCGGCGGCGTAAGCCTGGCGACGCTCCTCCGATGTCAGCCCGTGAACAATGACCCCGACCTTCAGCCCCAGGAACCTGTGTATCTTCCCCATCCACTCGCTGTCACGGTAGGCAAGGTAATCGTTTACGGTTACTATGTGAACGCCTTCCCCCTTAAGAGCGTTGAGGTAAGCAGGAAGCGTAGCGACAAGAGTTTTGCCTTCGCCCGTCTTCATCTCCGCTATGCGGCCCTGATGCAGGACTATGCCTCCTATAAGCTGAACCTGGAAGGGTCGCATCCCAAGAACTCTCCAGGCGGCTTCCCTTACCGTCGCAAAAGCCTCCGGAAGCAGGTCGTCGAGCGTCGCGCCTGCCGCCAGACGCCTCTTGAACTCGGGCGTTTTAGCCTTCAGCTGCTCGTCCGACATGGCCTTGTACTCGCTCTCCAGCGCCTCTATGCTGCTTACGATAGGCATTATTTTTTTGATTTCACGGTCTGAATGCGATCCGAATATCTTAGTCAATAGACCCATAGGTTTGCCTTTCCCGGCGTTTTGCGCCGTTTACCAGGTAATTTGATAGTTTGTAGCAAGCATCGCTATTAAAAAGCATTGGCAAGCCTGCCAAAAGCCATTATAATATTATTGGTCAAAATATTATAACACAACGATGTTCGCTAAAAAAGAGGAATATGTTAATAATTTGCTCATCAAGGCACAAAGCGGTCGAAAACGCCGGATTTTTTGTTTGTGATATTAAAGAAGCGGAACCTAAAAGGAGTATATATGGAAGCTCTTGCAAAAAACAGCCTGCACACAGTAAAAATCGACGGATATTCCGCCGAAGGATACGGCGTTGCCCGCATCTGCGGGCAGGCCGTTTTTATTAAGGGAGCCATATCCGGCGAAGTCTGCGAGGTCAGGGTTCTGAAAGTCCTGAAAAACCTGGCCTACGCCAAGCTGGAAAGGATAGTCGAGCCGTCGCCGCACCGGGTCTCTCCCTTGTGCCCCGTCTTTGGGAAATGCGGCGGCTGCGATTTTCTTCACATGGATTACGAAGAGGAGCTCCGCCTGAAAAAGCTGCGCGTTGAAGACTCTTTTGCCCGAATCGGAGGCCTTGACCTGAAGCTTTCCGGAATTTACGGGGCGCCGCATATAACGGGCTACCGCAACAAGGCAATCTACGCGGTCGGACGCAAGGACGGCAAAGCCGCGGCAGGCTTTTTTCGGGGGCGCAGCCACGATATTGTGACTGCCGAACGCTGCCTTATACAGACTGAGGCTTCCGACAGGGCGGCCGCGGCGGTGTGCCGATGGATAGACAGCTCCGGAGCAAGCATATATGACGAGAAAGCCGGACTCGGGCTTGTGCGGCACATCTTTGTCCGCAGCTCCTTCAGCACAGGCCGGGCAGCCGTTTGTTTGATTGCGTCCTCAAAAAAGCTTCCCGAAGCCGGGCGTCTCATTGACGCTCTCGTTTCCTCCTGTCCGGAAATATCCAGCATTGTGCTCAATGTAAACAAAAAGCCCGGCAACACTGTGCTGGGCGATGAATTCGTTACCCTTTGGGGCTCGGACTGTATAGAAGAAACGCTCTTGGGCCTGAAGTTCAAGCTGTCCCCGGCTTCATTTTTTCAAATCAACCCCGTTCAGGCGGAAAGGCTTTATGAAAAGGTTTTAGAAATTTCGGAAGCTGACAAAACTTCTTCCGTGCTGGATCTTTACTGCGGCACCGGAACAATAAGCCTGATTCTTTCCCGGACTGCGGGCCGGGTCATCGGAGTCGAGGCAGTGGCCGACGCGATTGCAGACGCCCGCGAAAACGCATGCGCAAACGGGATTACAAACGCGGAATTCATCTGCGGCGACGCATCTGAAGCGGCGGAGGAACTGCGAAAAAGAGGCGTAACGCCTTTTGTGGTAGTTGTCGACCCTCCCCGAAAGGGGCTTACGCCTCCGCTTATTGAAACCATCGCATCCATGTCGCCGGATAAGGTTGTATATGTATCCTGCGACCCCGCAACTCTGGCCCGGGATCTTAAACAGTTTGGCGCTTTAGGCTACCGCGCAATGCGCGCCGAGGCGTTTGATATGTTCCCGAGAACGGCACACGTTGAGTGTGTCGTCTTGATGACAAATGTAAAAAACAAGTAAGCGCCTGAAAAACGGCTTGAATACAGGGGTTTCCGGTGATTTGCCGCCTGCCGAAATGAGATTTTGGGCGGCGGTTCTGCTGGGAAGACCTGTATTTTTATGTGTATGATTGTTCGTGGAAACACATCCACAGCCTTTCAGGGCGGCTTCCGGCGGGCAGGGTTGTGTAGACGGAAAAGACAGCGGTTGATTATTTTAGGGAACATGTCTGCCGGAACCATCAACGGCAAAAAACGTCAAATTATTTGCAACTGCTTGATAATATTTTCCAGGAAGTATACGATGTTGCTGCCGGCAACTGCATTAATACGCGGCTTTCCGGCCGCAGGCTCCACACAAAGCCGCGTTGGAAAACACAGGTCACGAAGGAGGGATGGGCAAAGATGCTCCCGGTATATCTGTCGATGCTTGATGGCGATGACGAAAAGAGCAAATTCGAATCGCTTTACCTTACATACAGAAAGCTCATGTTCCACGTTGCAAACGGCATATTGAACGATGAGGGCCTCGCGGAGGACGCGGTGCACCAGGCGTTTTTAAAAATTCTTGAAAATTTTGATAAGGTGGGCGAAATTTCCTGTCACAAAACAAGGAGCTACGTTGTTATTATTGTTAGGAACGTTGCCATCAACATGTATAACAGCCGGAAAAGGCATTCCGCCGTTCCGATTGAAGAGGCCGCGTTCTGCGCCGCCGAAGAAAAATTGGAACGAACCGATGATTTGGATGGCCTCGCAAAGGCCGTGCTGAAGCTGCCGGCAATATATAAAGACGCGCTGAAGCTGAAATACGTCCAAGAGTTTTCGAACGCCGAAATAGCGGGGATGCTTGGTATTTCCGAGGCGGCAGTCAGAAAGCGGCTCGAGCGCGCGAGGCGCATGCTTGAGGAGATTCTGGGAAGGGAGGGAAACTCCGATGACACTTAATTTCACAGACGACATGCTCAGGGAAGCCGTCATCAAGGCGGACATCTGCGAACTGGAAGCCCTGCCGGCGGATCATGAGATGGAGCATGAATTCTCAAAAAGGTTTGAGCGGAGGATGAGAAAGCTTGTACGCCGGAGCAAAACGGGAAGCCCGGCCGGCAGAGGCGTATTTCTCCGCAGGCGGGCGGTCGCGCTGGCCGCCGCGATCGTCATCCTGCTTGCAACCGCGATGAGCGTATCGGCCGTGCGTGCCGCGGTGTTTGAATTCGTAACCGATGTGTATGAGAAATTCACCCATATGTTCTTTGAGGAGAGCACGCCGTCTCAGGAATCGGCCGACGAGTTCTCCATCCGCAGGCCATCCTTCATACCTGAAGGCTTCGAGCTTATCAGCGAAAAAACGGCCGGCCCCGTCCTGCTGGTATACGAAAAGGGCTCCGACTATATATCCTACAGCCAGCAGCGCCTTGAGGCCGTCTCAATGGATATAAACACCGAGGGAGCCGAGCTTGAGGAGCTTGAGTTCAACGGCCATCCCGCAAAATACTATTCCAATCAGGGCGTCCAGAACCTGCTCTGGTATGACGACGAATTCCTGTATATGATATCCTCCACTCTGGACAGGGATACTGTGTTCAGGATCGCCGGAAGCGTTG
>JAJUGN010000061.1 GCA_029265975.1 Clostridiales bacterium | reverse complement strand
GTCATTTCCGACGTACACGCCGCCGGAAATGACAGATTTGACTTTTTTCCGCCATTCGCGGCGGAAATTCTGCGAAGCTTTTTTGCTGTAAACAAGTTCTTTGACAAGCGCAAAAAAAGTCCGGCCTCAGCCGGACTTTTTTGCGCTTCCTTTCGCAGGCGTCTTGCCGCCCTTCACGGCCGCAGCCGCAGCCGCCGGCGCCGCTTTTGCGCTCCCCTGCTTGGCAACGGGTTTCGCACTGCTCTGCTTCTTTTCCATGCTTATGCACTCCTTTCATGTAATCATTATTACACAGGAGGAGCATTATTGCAAGATTATTTTTACAATTTTTGAATATATTGGAATATTTCCGGAACTCTTAAATATAATTTCTGATAAAAAAGTTTAAGATTATTTAGTAGCGGCGCAACAGAAAAGAATATATCTTTAAGATGCCCCGCCCGAGGTCTTCCAGACGCTCAGGAGTATCTCTCTCGTGTTTTCAAAGTGTCTTTTCATATAAAAAACCGCTTTTCCCTCGTCGTTCTGCTTAACGGCTTCGCAGATCAGCCTGTGGTCTTCAACTACTTTCTCCGGATATTGAAGCATCTTGTGTTTTGCTATGAGAATTATCATCTGTCCCTGAATCTGACGTGAAAGCTGGTCGAGTCTTTTGTTTTTTGCGTATTTGTAGAAGACCTCGTGGCATTTGTCGGAATGCAGCATGAACTTTTCTTTTGCCTCCTCTTCAAGGCCGATTTCCTGTCCCTTGATATGCATCTCGATTTCCTCTGCAAGCGCTTCAGTCTCGCCGCTTTGCATGGCCAGGCTCACAGCCCCGCAGTCCAGTATTTCGCAAAGGTCGACGATCTCCTTGACGTCGCGTTTTTCTATCAGGATAACTCTCGCTCCGACGTTTGAAACATGCTCGATAAGCCCCTCCTGCTCGAGGCGGCTTATCGCCTCGCGAATCGGGGTTGCGCTTACGGAAAGTCTTTTTTGAAGCTCGCGTATGTTTAGCTTTTCCCCGCAGAGTATGTCCTGCGAGATGATCTCCTTTCTCAGAACCTCATAGACCTGGTCGCTCAGAGATTGCGTGTTCAGTAATCCCATCGTATTCCCCCTCCTTGCTGATGCGGACGACGGCAACAGGCTTTTAATTCGAGATAAGGGAAAGCAAGCGCGAGTCAGGGAAGAACTGCGTTTTGTATCATTTTTTTACAAAATTCTAGCTTTTTCGCCACAATTATATAATATATTTTTGTCTTGTCAATCAGCAAAAAAGAGCCCTGCCGTGTAATACGGCAGGGCTCAGCTTGTCAAAGAACTTGTTTACAGCAAAAAAGCTTCGCAGAATTTCCGCTACGAATGGCGGAAAAAAGTCAAATCTGTCATTTCCGGCGGCGTGTACGTCGGAAATGACACCTCTCATGACGGGCGCGGCAGAGCGTCCGTCATTAAACCCCCTTGTCAAAAAGCCCTTTGGGCTTTTTTGACAGTCTCAGAGCCCTGCCGTGTTATACGGCAGGGCTCTCTCACTTATTGTTTAAGCAGTCCATCATTTCCATGTGCACCTGTTTAAGAATCGAGATTATATACGCCTCGTCCTTAGCGCTTGCGTACTGGTTGCAGCTTAGTGTCACGGCGCCGTCAAAGGTCGAGACCACAATCTGAAAAAACGGAGCGTGCTTAATGGCCCCCGAGGCGTAAGCGTATGCAAGCTCCGTCTCTCCGAAGCGCAGGCGCTCCTTGTCAATAATTCCCGCGTTGGTAAAGGAAAGCACCGGTACCGTGTTCTCCTTTTCAAAGTAAAGCTTCAGGAGCGGAAAAGGGATGATGCGGAATATAAGTTCAATGGCCGCCACCGACTTCAAACTGCCGGCGCTCCGCTTCTGCCTTTTAAGCTGTTCGGACACCTGGGCTAATGTTTCTTCAAAAGGGCTTCCATCCTCAACGTCTATGTCGATTATATAATTGGTAGTTAAGTTTGCGACCGAGTCGGCGGAATCCGGCGAATACTTTCTAAGATCCGCCGGGCAGGGCAGCGCTACGCGCCGCGCTCCCGTCCTTTCCGCGACAACGCGGGCAAAAGCCGCAAAAAGCATATCGTTCAGCGACGCCTGCCGCACCTTCGCGTAGGCCTTGATCCTGCCTATGTCCTCCGCTCCTATTTGATAAGACGCAAAAACCGGCCTGCTCCTGTCTCCCTCCAGGTCAAGCGGTTTCTGGAGCTTCAAGGCCGATCTGTCATATTTTGAGAAGAGTATTTTTATTTTTTCAAATAAACCGAAATCCTTAAACAGCCGCCCGGTATCGCGCGGCTGCGGCCTCGGGCGCAGGGACGCTTCGCCTTCGCCAAGGCATTGATTATAAAGCCTGCTGAGAAGATAAAAATACGCCTTGTATCCCGCCCCGTCCGTTATCATGTGGTTCATGATAGCGAGAAGAGCATCACTATCCTTGAACCTGAGCAGGATAAGCTTCAGCTGCGGCTCCTTTTCTACGTCGATGGACGACGCGAAAAGCGAATTCGGCACCTTTTCCTCAGAATCCGGCGCCTCCACCACCTTCACTATATCCTCGGCGCTGAAGCCGCCCTTTTTCCAGTAAGGGCGCCCTTTCTCAAGGCTCAGCGTGCAGAAAACGACGGGAGCCGCCTCGGCCGATAAGGTCACGGCCTTTTTAAGAATCTCCGCGTCCAGACGCCCCGAAAAGCGGAAAAGGCCGTGTATAAATATCTCGTAGCTCCTTCCGTTCAGGTAGTGCATCATATCGAAGGCTTCCATTTTTATATCCATGAAGCGTCCCCTAATAAAAAATCGTCGGTTCTTCGGTCCGGCTGTCTGATATTATAGAGCAGAGGCAGATGCAAGGCTAACGATTATTTCTGGAAAAAGCTCTCCGCCGCCTCCAGCGTCTTTTGGACCTGCTCCTCCGTATGCGCGCAGGATACGAACATCGCCTCAAACTGAGCGGGCGCGAGATATACTCCCCTGTCCAGCATGTGAGTAAAGTACTTCCCGTACTCGGCCGTATCGGAGCGCTTCGCGTCATTGTAGTCCTTGACGCTCCCTTCCGTGAAGAAGAGGCTGCCCAGCGAGCCTATGTGGTTCACAGCAAGGTGCTTTCCGGACCGCTCCACGATCTTCTTAAGGCCCCCGAAGAGCCTCTCCGCCAGATCGTCGATGCGCGCGTAGACCTCCGGATGCTCCTTAAGATAGCTTATCTGCGCAATCCCGGCCGCCATTGCCACCGGGTTCCCGCTGAGAGTACCCGCCTGGTAGACGCCGCCAACGGGCGAAACCAGCTCCATCAGCTCTCTTCTTCCGCCGTAGGCCCCGACCGGCATGCCTCCGCCGATTATCTTACCGAGCGCGGTTATGTCTGGCATAACCCCGAAACGCTCCTGCGCCCCGCCTATTCCGAGACGGAAGCCCGTAATGACCTCGTCGAATATCAGAAGCGAGCCGTTTTTGTCGCAGAGCTCTCTCAGCTTATCCAGAAAACCCTCTTCGGGAAGCACTACGCCCATATTGGCCGCCACCGGCTCTATTATTACCGCGGCGATTTCTCCATCGTTAGCCTCAAATATCTTCTCGACCGTGCCAATATCGTTATAAGGAGCCGTAAGGGTGTCCCTTGCGCAGCCCTCGGTAACCCCCGCGCTGCCGCTGACTCCGCTCGTCATAAGCCCCGAGCCTGCGTTGACCAGCATAAAATCGCAGTGCCCGTGGTAACAGCCCTCGAATTTTATTATTTTGTCCCTGCCGGTCGCGCCCCGCGCCAGTCGTACTGCGCTCATAACGGCTTCCGTACCCGAATTGACCATGCGCACCATGTCGACAGACGGGAAAACGGAGCACACAAGCTCCGCCATAGTAACTTCAAGCTCGGTTGCGGCGCCGAAGCTGAGTCCGTTTTCCGCAGCCCTTATAACCGCTTCCTTAATGGCGGGGTGGTTGTGCCCCAGAATCATCGGCCCCCACGAGCAGACATAGTCTATATAGCTTTTCCCGTCCACATCTGTAATCTCCGCTCCGTTTGCGCTCTTAATGAAGCGCGGGGTGCCGCCCACGGCGCGGAAAGCCCTTACGGGGCTGTTGACGCCTCCGGGTATCACATTCATCGCTCTTTGAAAAAGCTCGTCGGATCTGCTCATTCTCAGCCTATTCTCCCTTCTCTGATGAAACCCGCTATCTCCGGCGCGTAATAGCTTATCAGCATATCCGTCCCGGCTCTGAATATCGAGGCTGCGGTTTCGCAGATTATGGAGGCCTCGTCTATGAAACCCATCCTGGCCGCCGCCTTTATCATCGAATACTCGCCGCTCACGCTATATGCGGCGACCGGCACATTTACGCTGTTTTTAACAGTCTGTATCACGTCCAGATAAGAGAGGGCGGGCTTAACCATCAGAATATCCGCGCCTTCGCAAAGATCCAGCTCAGCTTCTTTAAGCGCCTCCCTTTTGTTGTGATAATCCATCTGGTAGCCGCGCCTGTCGCCGAACGCGGGAGCGGAGCCGGCAGCCTCGCGGAAAGGTCCGTAAAACGCGGAGCTGTATTTGACCGAGTAGCTCATTATCGGAACGTCGATATAATTGTTTTCGTCGAGCAACTTTCTTATTGCGCCGACCCTTCCGTCCATCATGTCGCTGGGAGCCACCATATCAGCCCCCGCCCTGACGTGCGAGAGCGCGGTTTTTGCAAGCAGCGGCAATGTGGCGTCGTTGTCGACGTTGTGTCCGCTGAGCACACCGCAGTGCCCGTGCGAGGTATACTCGCAGAGGCAGACGTCGGTGATGCAGTAAAGGGAAGGATACTCCTTTTTTATCTCGGTCAGCGCCTTTTGGACTATGCCTTCGTCGGAGTACGCCCCGCTTCCGACCGCGTCCTTCTCGTCGGGTATCCCGAACAGCAGAATCTTGTCTACACCCGATTTCAAAAGGCTCTCTATCAAAAACGGGAGCCTGTCGACCGTATAGCGGAACTGCCCGGGCATAGCCGCTATTTCTTCGACCGCGTTTTCTCCCTCTTTTATAAAAACGGGGTATATTAGCGAGGCGGGAGACATTCTCGTTTCTCTCGCCAGGCTCCTCAAAACCTCGCCTTTTCTCAGCCTTCTCGGTCTTTGCGCCATATCCATGCAGATTCCCTCCTATCTGGCTTTTGCCTGCTGATGCAGCTCTATTATTTTCAGCGCAAGGCTCTCTATCGTTATCTCGTCCGATACCTGAGCCTTCATACCGAGCTGTGCGGCTGCTTCCGCCGTCTGGCGGCCGATGCAAACTGCGGTGATTTTTGAAAAATCCGCGTCTCCAGCGGCTGCCGCAAACCCCTTTACCGTAGAGGCGCTGGTAAACGCCACAAAATCCACCTTTTTGCTCTTAAGTATTTCGTTAAGGTTCAAAATGCCGTCGTTTCTGTACAGCGTATCGTAAACGGGTATGTCGTCGTATTCTATCCCCGCCCTGTCCAGCGCTTCGGTAAGCTCTCCCGAGCCTATCCTCGCCCTGGGGATCAGCAGCTTGCCGTCGCTTTTTGCAGCCCTTGCAAGAGTTTCTCCGAGATGAGCGGCGTCGTACGTCTCCGGCACAAGGTCCACGAAAATTCCGCGCTCCTCTATCGCTTTTGCGGTAGCGGAGCCGATCGCGGCAAATTTTTTGCCTGCGAGCGCCCTTATGTCTTTCCTGCTTTGTTTGAGCGCGTCAAAAAAGACTTCGACTCCAGCCTGGCTCGTGAATACTAACCATCCGTATTCGCCGAGGCGCTCCAGCGCATCGGCAAGGCGATCGTTATCTTTGACTGCCGCCGTCTGAATGGCCGGAATCTCGAGCACCTCGGCTCCCGCCTCGGACAAACGCTCAGAAAGCCTTGAGGCGAGCTCCCTCGGCCTTGTGACTATCACGCGCGCGCCGCCCAGCGGTCTGTCCTCCGCCCAGTGAAATTTTTCGTTAAGGCTGCATACTTTACCGACAATTATAATCGCCGGGGTTTTTACCGCCTGTTTCTCCGCCTCGCCGGGTAGTCCTTTCAGCGTTGAAACCACACGTCTTTGCTCGGATGTGGTGCCCTTTTCAAGTACGGCCGCCGGCATCTCCGGGTCCATGCCCGCAAGTAAAAGCCCTTCACAGATCGGTTTGAGCGCTCCAATGCCCATAAGGAACACAAGAGTGCCGTTAAGCTTTACAAGGGAGCCGTAGTCTATCCGGGGCTTGTCGTCGTCCTTCAGGTGTCCGGTTATTATATGCACTGACGAACAGAAATCCCGGTGTGTAACGGGTATACCGGCATAGGCGGGCACAGCCACCGCCGAGGTCACGCCCGGAACAATCTCGAATGGTATTCCGTGCTCGCACAACAGCTCGAGCTCCTCGCCTCCGCGCCCGAACATAAACGGGTCGCCGCCCTTCAGGCGCAAGACCTTGATCCCCTTTTGCGCCTCCTCCAGGATGGTTCTGTTTATTTCCTCCTGGGACATATGCGCGTGTCCGGCGCGCTTTCCGACGTTTATCAGCCTTTTCCCGGGGGGTATAAGCCCCAGAACTCCGTCTCCGACAAGCGAATCATATAAAATCACGTCCGCGGTTTCCAAAAGCCGCCTGGCTTTCAGCGTAAGCAGTCCGACATCCGAGGGTCCCGCACCGACGAGAAATACCTTTCCTTTAGTCATGTTCTATCTCCTTAAAAAGCTTCTCGGCGAGGGTTATCCCCAGCTTTTCCGCATCCGAAATGGGCATTTCAAGCTCTCCGGTAACGCTTTTCCCGCTCTTTTCATCATAGTAAAGCGCATATAAGCGCAGATTTGACGAGTATATTTTCGCAAAAGCCGCGATAGGCGACGAGCACCCCCCGTCAAGCCTCCGGACAAACGCCCTCTCCGCCATCGAAGCCGTCCTGGCCTCAAAGTCGTCCACGCATTCTAGATATGTATGGTCCTCGCCGGCTCTAGCCTGTACGGCGAGTATGCCCTGACCCGCCGCGGGTATCATTTCCCTCTCTGAGAACACCCTGCTTATCCTGTCCTGCAGCCCCATCCTGTTAAGCCCCGCGCAGGCGAGAACAGTCGCCGCATAGCCGCCGCCATCCACCTTTTCGAGGCGCAGCAGCACGTTGCCGCGTATGCCCTTTGCCGACATACCCGGATAGAGCTTTTCAAGCTGCAGCTTCCTTCTTGCGCTTGAGCAGCCGAAGGGCTTTGAAATGTCGATTTTATCAACGCCCTTCGGCATTACGAGGGCGTCGTAAGGGTTTTCGCGCTTTGTAAAGCTTACGATCGGCAGATCCTCTGGCGTAACCGTCGGCATATCCTTCAGGCTGTGAACGGCGATATCTATTTTCCCGCTCCGGAGCCCGATGTCCAGCTCCTTGACAAAGAGACCCTTTCCGCCGACTTCGTACAGGTTTCTGTCAAGAATGACGTCTCCGGTAGTTTTCATTGTGACCAGCTCAAATTCAAGCTCCGGATGCCGCGCCTTTATTGAGTCGATCACATGCCGCGCCTGTATCACCGCGAGCTTGCTCTCCCGGCTCCCGACCTTTATCATTCTTTTCATACTATTTCACTTGCCTTTATGAATTCCCTGATGTTTGCGGCGACTTCCTTCGTTCTCGCATGGTCCTCGCCCGTACCGCACACTCCGATTACGCCGCCGTTGTACTCTATGATGGAGGGGAAATAGAAGGTGCACTCGTCCCGGTTGTCGGCAATGCTGCAGGGCTTTGCTTTCTTCCTCGCGTCGGCGGCGACTGCGGCGTTCACTTCCCTTGAATCCGTTGCAGCTATGACGAGAGCGGAATCCTCAATATCCGAGCTTTCATAGGCCTTCAGCTCCAGAACCAGCTTGTTTTCCTTCGCATAGCCCTTTATTTCGTCCAGAGCATCCGGCGCGACAACCTTAAGACGGCAGGGAAAGGACAGCAGCGACCTTATTCTGCGGAGCGCGATGTTGCCTGCGCCGATAACGGCCACTTCCCTGTTGGATAAGTCGACATAGAGCGGAAAGCGGGGGGGAGGCCCCTCGCATGGTTCGCTCTTGCTTTCCGGCTCGGAGTCCTTGTCGCCGAGGCTTGAAAGGCAATCCTCAAACATGTCGCTCTCCATATCCTTTTGAAGACTCAGAATAAACTTTACGATTACCTTAGAAACTGCGTCGCTGGCCGCCCGGCATACGAGCCGCCTCGATTCCTCGTCGAGCTCGGATCCCTTGAGCCCGTGAGCGAGCCGCTCTCCGAGGTCCGAAAGGACGAAGTCGCTCAGCTCGTTTATTTTGGGCATGATGCCGCGAACGGACTGCCAGCGGTAGAATTCCGCCATCTCCTCGCCGATTATTTCCCTGATCTCGGCAACTCCCGCGTTTTCGCCGCCGCTTGCCATTCTCGCGCCAAGATCGTCTATGTCGAAAAGCCTGATATTTTTAAGCCCCGCTATTCTGGGGTCAATGTCGCGCGGCACCGCAAGGTCAAAAAGATACTTCTCCTCATGACCGGCAAAGGGCAATATCTTCTCATAAGTTAGGGTATAGTGCGGACTCCTTGTGGCGCTGATTATTGCCTTTGACTTTTCAAACTGCTCGTATCGCTCCTCATAGTCCACGACCCTGCTGTGAGCGGGTATCTCGGAAAAGCCGTTCTTGTACTGCCTAAGCGTCATAGTCACCTTAGCGCCCTCGGATATCAGCTCCTTAGCCGCGAGCTTTCCCATCTCTCCGTTTCCGATTACAAGACAGTCAACGCCGCGAAGATCCCCTAGCTTATCCTTAAGGAGCCTTTTCATGGTCCCCGCGACGGAACGGTCCACCGCAATCAGCCGCACCTTTGTCTTTGCCTTTTTCGCCGCCGTGACGGCATGCCGGAAAAGCGCCTCAAGAAGGGGGTCCGCGGCTTCCTGCTCTCTGGCAAAGGCTATGGCGTCCTTAACCTGCGAGAGTATCTGCTCCTCGCCGAACACCATCGACTTCAGCCCGCAGGCGAGCTCAAAAAGATGATTTACCGCCTCTTCGCCTTCCCTCAGAGTGAAATAATCGGAATACTTTGAGGGCTCCGCACAAAATCTTTCGCATAGCAAGTCAAAGGGCTTTTTTTGTGGCTCCTCATCATAGCTGACCCACAGCTCCATCCGGTTGCAGGTGCTTATTATAACGCAGCCCAGCACATCTGCGCGCTTTTTTATGTCACGGAGCAGCTCTGCCTGCACGGCGGCAGTCATCGCAAAGCGCTCTCTGTACTCGATCGAGGCTTTATTGAAGTCTATGCCCGCCATATGTATGTTTATCATTTGTCCACCGTCCTGTATCCGTGGTAACTTCGAAAAAAAAATGCAGTGTACACTGCATCGGCGCCGCCGCATGAGCGGCCTTATATCCTCCGGTGTACGCAGAGGCATATAATCCTGGTATTCCGGCTGTACGGCAACGCACTTGCGAGGGAATTTCACCCTTCTTCCCCATATTCGGTTCAGCGAAATATTTGATTAATTATACTGCAAAAACGGCTTGCTTGTCAAACAGAAAACGCAAAGAGGCGCCGGGGCAGGCTCGGACGGAACACTCGTCCGGGCAAGGGGAACTCAGGACAAGTCACAACCGACGTTAAAAAAAGAACACACCTTTTAAGGCGTGTTCTTTGTCCTTATTTTGCTTAAGTTATCTCTGCCTCGAAAAGCAATCGCTGCAGTAGACAGGTCTGTCGGCTTTCGGCTGAAAAGGAACCTTCGCTTCACAGCCGCATGACGCGCATGTGGCAGTGAACATTTCTCTGGGCGCTGATCCGCCGTTCTTGCGGGCATTGCGGCAGGGTTTGCATCTCTGCGGTTCGTTCTGGAAG